>JAFGAK010000200.1 GCA_016933745.1 Bacteroidales bacterium | reverse complement strand
TGTTATTGGAGCAAACAGAAACTATTACTTAAATGTGATAAGCATCGGTTTGTTTGGACTTGTTTTACTCGGATTGCTTATTCATGCAATTCTTCGGATCATTTTTATTAAACATTAAAGCAATGAGCGAAAAAGTATATTTATATCCAGTTTGGATTCGGTTTTGGCACTGGACAAACGCCTTTTTATGTTTGCTACTTATTGTTACAGGAATTAGTATGCAATATTCCGATCCTTCGTTTCCGATGATTCGATTCGATTGGTCAGTATCAATTCATAATACTGCAGGAGTTTTATTAGCAATGAGTTATCTGTTTTTCTTGTTAGGAAATATGGTTACTTCCAATGGTAAACATTATGTTTTTAGAAAAGGAATCTTAAAGAACTTATGGGCGCAAGCTCGATTTTATGCTTTTGGAATTTTTAAAGGAGAAAATCCTCCCTTTCCAATTTCTGTAGAATCTAAATTCAATCCATTACAAAAGCTAAGTTATATTGTGATCATGCATCTGGCTATTCCAATTGTGGCCATTAGCGGAGTCATGTTGTTGTACCCCGAAATTATTGCCAATGAATTTTTTGGTAGCAAAGCCTTACACACAACGGATATTTTTCATGTCGTCATGGGTTTTACGGTGTCGCTTTTTTTAATTGTGCATTTGTATTTCTGTACCATAGGGCATACACCAACTAGTAATTTTAAAGGGATGATCAATGGTTTTCACGAAAAGCACTAGTTAAAACAAACACGTGAAAAAAAAAGGAGAGAGATCGATGAGGAGGATTAGTCAGCACGTATATAAGAGAGTTTTTCTGCTACTTTATGGCGTATTTTTGATTTTAGGAGTTTCGTATGCACAAAGCAACGAAGATTGCATGATGTGTCACGAAGATCCAGAATTGGTTACCGAACGCAATGGAAAAAGTATTTCCTTATTTGTAAATCAAGCTACTATCGGTCATTCTGTTCATAAAGACGTTGATTGTACCGCTTGTCATGAAGATGCTGATGTAGAAGAATTTCCGCATCCAGAAAATTTAAAACCGGTAAGTTGCATGAGCTGTCATCCCAATGCTCAGGAGCAATTTGATAATGGAATTCATGGAAAAGTCTTAAGTCAAAATGGACTTTACGCCCCTACTTGTAAGGAGTGTCATGGAAAGCATGATATTCTTTCTTCGGCTTTGCCGGAATCTCGAACCTATAAAATGAATATCCCGTTGCTCTGCGGAAGTTGCCACAAAGAAGGTTCTCCTGTTGCTAGAACGTATTCTATTTCCGAGCACAATATTTTGGAAAATTACAGTCAGGGAATTCATGGCAGGGGATTGTATGAAGCCGGATTAATTGTTACAGCGACCTGCAACGACTGTCATGGAAACCATTTGATTTTACCTTCGAAAGATCGGAACTCATCTGTGTCGCCAGGCAAAATAGCCGCTACTTGCATGAAATGCCATATCCGAATTGAGCAAACACATAAAAAAGTCATCAAATCCGAATTATGGGAAAAAAAACCGGGCGATATACCATCTTGTACATCTTGTCATCCTCCTCATAAAGTAGAATACGAAAAAGAAAAAGAAACCATTTCAAACAAAGTTTGTTTGGATTGCCACCATCCAAATGATGCGAATGCCAAACCAATGATTAAGTCGAATGGGGATACAATTCATTTCAATAACAATCATTTACCTAATTCGGTACATTACAATATTCAATGTGTAGAATGTCATACAACCGTTACGGCTAAAATGAAAAGGCCTTGCACTACGGTTGAATCGGTTGATTGTTCCAATTGCCATATCAAAACTTCCAATGAATATTACGATAGCGGTCACGGACGCGCTTTTGTTGGTAAAAATCCGAATGCGCCTTATTGCACGGATTGTCATGGAACTCATCAAACCAAATCAAAAGTAGACGAAAGTTCTACTACCTACCGAGGTGCTATTCCGCAGTTGTGTGGTTCTTGTCATACCGAATCCGGAAAAGCCAATATAGGAACCGATTTGAAAGAAATGAGTGCGTATTCAGATTATTCGCACAGCACCCACGGAAAAGGTTTAACTGAAAAAGGATTGTTGGTAAGTGCTGTTTGTACAGATTGTCATACTTCGCATCATGAGTTAAAAGAATCCGATACACTGTCATCGGTAAATCCTAAAAACGTTGCATTAACCTGCGCGCAATGCCATAAAAGTATCTACAACGAGTATATTTCAAGTGAACATTCATTGGCTCAGAATAAAGAAGGTGTGGTTTATCCAACCTGTTCTACCTGTCATTCTGCTCACGAAATTAGCGATATCAAAGGAAATAAATTCATGAACGAAATTACCTTCCAATGCGGTAGTTGTCATGAAAAATTATCCGAAACCTATCGGGAAACCTATCACGGAAAAGCCTATTTGTTAGGCGACCAAAAAGCAGCACGCTGTTCAGATTGTCATGGAGCACATCATATATTATCCGTAGATAATCCCAATTCGGCTGTTGGTTATAAAAATATTGTTGAAACCTGCCAACAATGTCATGCCAATGCCAATCTTGCTTTTACAGGTTATTTAACGCATGCTACTCATAACGATAATAAAGTGTTGTTTTATTCTTTTTGGGGAATGACTTCCTTATTGATTTTGGTGTTTAGTTTCTTCGGATTTCACACCTTAATTTGGTTACCACGATCCTTAAAACAACGAAAAATAAACAAGCATAAGCATGTGATCGGAAAAACAAAATATTATCGACGATTCAATGTGAAGCAACAAACTACGCATATTTTCGTCATTATAAGTTTTATAATGCTTGCCCTAACGGGGATGACTTTGAAATTTGCACACATGGAATGGGCCGCTTCTATTGCTAAGTTTTTGGGAGGAGTGCATTCGGCAGGAATCATTCATCGCTTTGGTGCTTTTATGACCTTTGGCTACTTTGCCTTTCATGTTTACAATCTGATATTGTTAAAAAAGAAAAACAAAGCAAGCTTGAAATCATTCATTTTTGGCAAAGATTCTATCATGTTTAATGTTCAGGATTGGAAAGATTTAGTTGCTTCTATAAAATGGTTTTTCGGAAAAGGGCCTCGTCCGCAATATGGGCGATGGACTTATTGGGAAAAGTTTGATTATTTTGCTGTATTCTGGGGAGTTGCTGTTATTGGATTATCCGGATTGATTCTTTGGTTTCCTGAGTTCTTCACTTTATTTATGCCGGGATGGGCTATCAATGTGGCGCAGATAATTCATAGCGATGAAGCGCTTTTAGCTGTTGGTTTTATCTTTACAGTACACTTCTTTAATACGCATTTAAGACCCGAGTCTTTTCCAATGGACACCGTAATTTTTACAGGATATGTGCCTTTGGAAGAATATAAAAAAGATCGTCCAAGAGAATACGAAGAGTTGGTTAGCTCCGGTAAAATTGATCAAGTAGTAGTAGAAAAAGAGCTTTCTACTTCGTGGATTAAAACAGTAAAATTCTTTGGGTACTTGTTTTTATTTACCGGAATAACGATTGTTATTCTCATTGTGTATTCAATGATTGCGGGCGTGTACTAAAACGAAATAGAATTTTATAATAACAAGTGAAACATAAAAACAAAAACAAATAAAACAATGATTATGAAGTATTTAATGTTAATTTGCTTAGTCGCTTTTCTAGGAATTGGTAACTTAGCAGCTCAAGATTTTGAGTACGTTGGAGCAAAGAAATGTAAAATGTGCCACAACAAGCCGGCCACTGGAGCGCAGTATGATAAATGGGCAGAATCTCCACATGCCAAAGCAATGGAATCGCTCAATGCCGAAGAGGCTAAAGATCCCAAATGTTTGAAATGCCATTCAACAGTTGGTGGTGTTGACGCCAGTTTAGTTGCCACTTTAAAAATGGAAGAAGGTGTTTCTTGCGAATCTTGTCATGGTCCGGGAAGTAAATATTTCCCAAATGCCATTATGAAAAGTCGCGAAAAATCAATGGAAAACGGATTGATTCTTCCAACAGAAAAAGTGTGCAAAACGTGCCATAATGCTGAAAGTCCACATTTCAAAGGATTTAATTACAAAGAGTACGTGGCAAAAATTGCCCATCCGGTACCTGCCGCTTAGGTTTATAAAATTCGCGAACGCTCAACTTTGGTTGGGCGTTTTTTTTTCACTTGCAACTGACATTTAGGTTGATATATATCATTTTGCTTTTGATATTAATCACTTGTTAAACGCTGAATTATTTCTAATATTCCAATTCTGATTCAACTGGAGTAGAACCTTGAAATATAACTTTGCTATTCTCCTTAAAAAGGATTTAAATCGTTCTTAATCAAGATTATTTGGATAAATAAAGCAAAATGCGATGAAAAAAATACAGCTAAACAAACTAAAACTCCCACAATCTTTTTACAATTATACATCCTATATAGGTTCTATTATAGCGATCGTGGGCCTTTTTATGTGGGCTTTTCTTTTTGCTCTATCTATTTTCTTTAACGAAGGGGGCGCCTATTTAGGTTTGGTTATTTGGATTGTGATTCCCGGATTTATTGTAATCGGATTA
>JAFGAK010000199.1 GCA_016933745.1 Bacteroidales bacterium | reverse complement strand
TTAAGAGGCCTTGAACTTGTGCGACCCCTAATTTTATGCAACGGTTGTGGTAATAGGTCGTGGTGGATTGTCGCCCGATTACCTGTCAGCATGGACAGAGGAATCTGGTGAGAATCCGCCGTTGATGCACTAGTCTAGCCCCACCATGCCTTTTACCACGTGTTGTGTAACGTTATTTTTTATTTAAATGTAGCTTAAATTTCCAAGTCATTTTTCTCAAAGTCCGGATACAAGAATTCGAGATAGGTTAGAGTCACTCTTTAAAAATCCTAAATTCAGGATATTGCTTTTCAGTCCAAAATTTAGAGTGTTCTCTTTTCAGTCCGTGTTTACCGAGCTGGGCACGCTCCGAATTCCTAATTTCCTTTTCTTTTTTCTTTCCGTTCGTTCTGTTGATTTTCTGTCCGAATAGTTTTGAAGTCCTGAAGTTTAATTTCCAAACAGAGTTTTAAAAATTGCAATTCCAGATTCTTTTCAGTTCTTATAATCCGTTTTGTTCTTGCTAATCCCGCTGGAGTTCCTAAGATTCCATGTGGTTCGTTCCGATCCTTGTTCTTGTTACTGTTATTACTTTTATCCACTAAACCATGCTTTTTGCGCTGCAGCCCTACAATGTTACACAACGGATGGCGGTATGAAATCGTTGGGGATTGCGGGCTACTTACCTGTCGAGTTACACCGAACTTGATGCGGGACAGAACGCTTACATAACCACTTAAACCCCAATGTTTTATACCGCGTGTTACCAACTGGCCTTTATTCATTTTCAATCAATTTATCTATCAATTTTGCAGTGCCTCGTGCGTTCGGACAGACACACTCTTTGACAAGTTTTGGTCGTGCATTTGGCTTTTTTAGCGACTTGGCAATGTGTGTGGCAGTGAAGCGTTGGCATTTATCTAATCTTTTGGTGGTGTCCGTTTATGCGGTTTCACGGGTACTGTTTTTGGTCCAGGCTTTGGAGCATCTGGATTCTTTCTCGGTACTGGCGAAGGTGTCGACCTCTTATGAGGTTTAACAGGAACAGTCTTTTTAGCCATAATATTAGATTTTAAATTTATTGAATCTCAATTTTATCAATTTCTTTCATTAATCTGTCTGTTTCCGAAAGAGCAACAATTATTTTCCGATAGTGCGAAACATCCTCAAAATCAAGTGTTCTATTTTTACGGTCCTTTAACCATTTTTGAGCTGGTTGATACCCACCAATGAAAAAGTTCCAAATAATCTCAGGTACGTTATCGAAATACTGTGTATCATTTATGTAAACTTTACCTTCTTTGAAAATTGGTTTTAGTACCTCGTTATCACCACCAATTGGGTATTGAGCTATGTGATTTTCAATTGTAAGGCTTTCTAAAAGATGTATTTGCCTTATTTCTCCACCTAATTTAACCAATTGCCAAAACGTGACTTGGTCTTTTGGGTATGGCACTCTTGGAAAATCTATTTTTAAAAATTCATTATATTTTTCACGATATTTTGGTGAATGTAGAACCGCATAAATGTAATCCAAAACATCAATTGGGGCAAAGGTGTTTTTGCCAGTTTCTTTTTCGTTGGTAAATGTTAAGTTTATTTTCTCAGCAATTTCCTGTACTTTTTTAGTATTTAAATTTGGTATTCTTTCCGATGATTCTTCTATTTTTTGTTGACCATTATTTTCTTCATATAAATAAAGAGGAAATGCGTTTCCTGCACCAAATTGACCTGCTGAATCTATATAGTTCTTATCACAAGGTGAGTTACCTATAAAAATGTGATTAAAACCTTTAATTGCTTGTTTGGGAGTGTTTAGAACTAAATTTTTTTGAAGTGCATGTTTCATTACTTTGTCTCTGGCTCTATCAATAAGCTTAGTATCGTAGTATATAAATCTTTTATCAAAGATTCTATAATCAACTTTTTGTATTCTTGACTTATCAGAGGTAATATCATAATGTGATTCAACTTGACTTGTTAATTCTTCTCTTGTATAAGCTACTAACACAGCATCTTTAGATGTTACAATTCCGACACTATTTACAGGAAAGAGTTCGTCAATTTTTATCCCTTTTACATATTCAATTTTACCAACGAAGTCTTTTTCTACAAAAAAGTAATTAGGTTCAGTGCAATTCAATTGTTTCCAATTTAATGAACTAAGAGTGTTATTATTCAGAAACTTATATTTAGATTCCCTTTTACCAAATAAGTCAGAATTAAAAATTTTACCTAATTCATTTTTCTTTTTCTTTCCTGTTTTAATAAAAAGATTTATAGAAACACCTTGCATGATGTCAAAAACATTTTGGTCTGTTGAACCATCTGGACAAACTTCTTTTTTCTTGGCGTTTCCATGTAAGTCAAGAATGTAAATCTTATCAAAACATTCCAACAAATTTTTACGCATTTGGCGAAAAACAATACCATCAATAAAGCTATTGTTTGAAATATAAGCTAAAATTCCACTTCCATTTTTTTCAACGAAATACTGACCGTATCGGATAAATTTCACATAATCATCAGAAAGAGAATTGTAACTCTTTTCATTTAAGTTTCTTTTGTAATCAGCGATTAAATTTTCTATCCAATTATTTTTATTCGTGCTACTTACTGCATAAGGGGGATTCCCTATAACACACATAACTGGGGAATCTCTCTTAATGTGATTTGCTTCATTAGCTTCATTCGCCAAAACAGTTGCCCAAAGTGAGCCTGTATCGGGATGATATTCCTCTAAACTATTAGTTAGATAAACTTTAAATCGTTGGTCTTTGCTAGCTATATAACCAGTTTCCTTTAACAATAAATCCAGTTTCAAATGAGCCATTGCATAACTAGCCATGAGCAACTCAAACCCGTTCAGACGTGGTAAAAGATGTGTTTCAACGTAATTACTCCAAATCCCTTGCTGCCCAGCAAATTTCTTATGAATGTGTTTTGTGACTTCGGCAAGGAAAGTCCCTGTGCCTGTTGCTGGGTCAAGTATTTGTACTTTATGTACCTCTTGGTCTACTTGTTTGTAACCTGTAATAGAACGCTTATCAATTGTTTGAGTATTAACTTTTATGTTTGTTTTTGAAGTATCGGCAAGTCCTTGAGGCAAATCAAATTCTGTTTTTAGAATATCATCAACGGCACGCACGATAAATTCAACGACTGGTTGCGGAGTGTACCAAACTCCACGGGATTTGCGCAATTTAGGGTCGTATTCACTTAGGAAAGTTTCGTAAAAATGGATAATAGGGTCTTCCATTTTTGTAGATTTCCCATAGTTTTTTAGAATTTCTTCTACGTTGGTTGCTAAGAAAACATCTGCAAGGCTGTCAACAATCCATTTTATACGGTCGTCAATATCTGGCCCCGAAATGTAACCGAATAGTTTCCTTAAAAACGGATTTGATTTTGGTATTAATTCTGCGGCTTCTTGTCTGCTGAAATCATTTAGTGTAGTATCATGCAGTCTGGCGGCAAACATTCCGTATGCAATTGTTTGGGCGTAAACATCGGCAAAGCCTTTGGGTGTAATATCATGAATAAGAATTTGCTTAAAAGCAATCATTTGGTCTTTCAGCGAACTGTTTTCTTCGTTTTCTTCATCGCTGGTTAAGGCTCTTTCAATAATTTCAGAAAGCAGGCGGGCTTTGCCCGCCATCATTTCTGCTAATTTCTTTGGGCTTTTTATGGTTTGCCCTATGTGTATACAAAAGTCTTTTATCAGGTTTTCAAAACTGGCAAAATTTTCGGTGAGTGATTTAATCCCTTTGTCTGTGATTTCTCCAATTTCGATTTTTGTAATAAGTTCACCGTCATGGTATAAATGAAAACGTAAGTAATCTGTAAAAATCAAGTTGCTTAAAGAAGCTTTGTATCTTTCAAATTGCTCTTTGTGTCCAGTTTTCTTTTTTCCTTCTAAATCATTATCACCGATGTCTTTAGCTTCAATAAATCCAACTGGAATGTCTTTTTTTGTCAAAATGTAATCAGGAGCTCCACAACTCTGTCTTTTCGGTTCATTAGTCGCCCGAATTGAAGGAACTAAACTTTCAATCAATTGTTGTAAATCGCCACGAAATGTATGCTCTGTTGCATTGCCTAACTTATAGCGTTGATTTATATTATCTAAGTATTGTTCTATTGTCATTTTATATCAATCCGTTTCTAATAATCACAAATGTATCAATTTACCGTTAGTGCGTTGGCAAAAAAACAGCTCTTTTGCAAGCTGAAGCATCGGCTCGTGTGTCAGGGCTTGCGAATGTGCTGTTTTGTGCGGTGGTTGTTTCATTATATCTGTTTTTTCAAACTGCAAAATTACCACAGATGCTTCTCTTAGTCAAGTAGGCAAAGGGAGTTTCACCCTAAGCCTCTCACAGAACCGTACGTGATACTCTCGCATCATACGGCTCTTGTTGTACG
>JAFGAK010000198.1 GCA_016933745.1 Bacteroidales bacterium | reverse complement strand
TTACAGCGCTCCGAATTTTTGGAAAGTTCGGCAACTTTTAAATACATCGATGTTCATGGTCAAGCAAAAGAAATTGCACTCGAAAAAGATTCACTGTGCTTTACTTATTGCCAAGTACCCGTGATTTATAAATTATCGAATGAAAATAGAATTAAAATAATTTGTGAAGACGCGCCAACAAAAGTTTTGGATTCTTTAATCTTGGATAAGTCCTATAGTAATCGTGTTTTTAGTCGCTCTGGCGAAGTTGTTAAAATCATTGTTTATCTACTAAAAGAACACTAAGAAAGATAAAATGAAAAACAGAATCTTATTTTTAATTGGAATTTTATTGATCTCCCTATCGGGATGTTCACTCAAAAAGGACAGGTCCAAATCAGCGCAGGAAATTTTAGGAAATCCAGAGTATTTGGCAATTTCTTATGGTGGCTACCGCGAAAACACACGCGATATTCAACCAACCAATGAACAATTAAAAGAAGATATGAAGATTCTTTCAGCCATGAATATCAAGCTGATACGAACCTATAATACAAAACTTGCACAAGCATCTAATTTATTAGAAGCCATTCATCAACTCAAAAAAGAAGATTCAGATTTTGAAATGTATGTGATGTTAGGTGCATGGATTGATTGCAAAGATGCATGGACAGCAAATCCCAATCACGAAGCCGAAAATGTCATTTCAAATGCAGCAGAAATCGGAAGAGCAATTGCCATGACACAAAAATATCCAGATATTGTGAAAATCATTGCTGTTGGTAACGAAGCGATGGTGCATTGGGCCGGAGCTTATTTCGTGCGTCCCGATATCATCCTAAAATGGGTGCATAATTTGCAAGAATTAAAGAAAGAAGGAGAGCTTCCTGCCGATTTATGGATAACAAGTTCAGATAATTTTGCTTCATGGGGAGGAGGTGATGAAAGCTATCATACAGAAGATTTAACAAAATTACTGCAAGCAGTCGATTACGTTTCTTTGCATACTTATCCATTCCACGATACACATTACAACGCCGCTTTTTGGAAAGTTCCTGAGGAAGAAGAAAATCTCTCAGATATCGAAAAAGTGGATGCCGCCATGCTAAGAGCAAAACACTATGCGATCTCTCAATATCAAAGCACAGCCGATTATATCAAAAGTTTAGGAATCGAAAAGCCCATACATATTGGAGAAACAGGTTGGTCATCAGAATCCGGCTTCACATTTTACGGATCAGTTGGTTCTAAAGCCACCGATGAATACAAAGCGAGTTTGTACTATAAGCACATGAGAGAATGGACCAATGCCGCTGGAATGTCTTGCTTTTATTTCGAAGCTTTTGATGAAAGTTGGAAAGATGCACAAAATCCTTTGGGATCGGAAAATCATTTTGGTTTAATAAACATCAACGGCGAAGCCAAATTTGCTTTATGGGATTTAGTAGATAAAGGATTATTTAAAGGATTAACCAGAAATGGAAAACCCATCACAAAAACATTCAATGGCAATCCGGAAGATTTGATGAAAACGGTTTTAATTCCGCCCTATCAAAATGAAATAGAAGCGAATAAAGAATAAAATTAAAAGCAATAGAAGGATGTTGAAAAAGAGTTTGTATTTATTAATCTTTATTTTATTTGTTTCTTGCAATACGCAAGATAAGACGGATAGAATTAGTATTTCTGGACGACAAATTTTAGTAAATGGAACTCCTTATCTAATCAAAGGCATTTGTTATCATCCGGTTCCAATCGGGAGCGATCAACGAGATTTCAGCAATCTGACCCAAGATTTGGCTTTAATGAAAGAAGCGAGAATCAATACCATTCGTGTTTATCAACCGATTGATGATTTAGAAGTTTTAGATAAAATTGATGAAGCTGGAATCAAACTCATTGTCGGTTTTGGATACAATCAAGGCGGGAATTACGATATTTTATCCGGAAGTTTCATCGATTATGTGAAAAAATACAAAGACCACCAGTCTATTTTATTTTGGGAACTAGGGAATGAGTACAATTACCATCCGGAATGGTTTGAAGGTGATCTGCAAAATTGGTATCGAGCTTTAAACAGTGCTGCAAGTAGTTTACATCGGATAGATGAAAGCCATCCTGTTGCAACTGCACATGGAGAATTGCCTGATTCTTTGGCTATAAATTCTTGTCCAAATTTGGATGTTTGGGGTTTGAATGTTTATCGATGGGACAATCCAGAGCCAATTTTCGCTGAATGGTCAGCAATTAGTTCCAAACCGATGTACTTATCCGAAGCAGGCGCTGATAGTTACATGACGATTTCAAGAAATGAATATTCGCAAGGCGAAAATCAAAAAGCTCAAGCCGATGCTGACAAAAAAATATTGGATATCATTTATCAAAATACCGAAATATGCTCCGGTGTAACTCTTTTCTCTTTGATAGATACTTGGTGGAAAGCAGGTGAAAATGAAGTGCAGAATCCTGGTGGCTGGGCTCCCAATAGTAGTGGCGTTCCCTACGATGGAACTCCCAATGAGGAATATTGGGGAATCTTGGATATCCATCGAAATAAGAAAGAAGCATATGAAATTGTAAAACAGAAGTTTACCCTTTTGCAAACAAAGGATTTAGATTGAAAACTACACGGAAGAATCGAAATATTTAACTGAAAAATAGACCAATGAAGCATAGCAAAACTAACCCGAATGATGTTGTACCTTTTGTACAAAAGTTTGCCTTTGGAGCCGGTAATTTAGCCAATCAATTATTTCCAGCAGCATTAGGTGCGTTTATGTATTATTTAGTGGTTGCTTATGGAATGAGTCCTGCCAAAGCAGGTGTTTTATCCATGATTCCGAGAATTCTAGATGCAATCACAGATCCTATTATGGGTTATATTTCAGACAATACAAGATCAAAGTGGGGAAGAAGAAAACCGTATATTCTTATCGGCGGATTTATTACAGGCATTGCCTTTATCATGATGTGGCAACTCAATCCTGAAGATTCGTCCACTTTTCATTTTTGGTACATTTTGATTTTATCATTCGTTTTTTACATTGGCTATACCATTTTCGCTACTCCTCTAATCGGTTTAGGATATGAAATGACTCCCGACTATAACGAAAGAACACGCTTAATGGCCTCTTCTCAATTTATCGGTCAAATTGCTTGGATGATCGCTCCTTGGATTTGGTGGGTGATTGCGCAGCCAAATATTTTTCCGACACAAACAGAAGGTGTTCGAGTAGTGTCTATAATCGCCGGTGTAGTTAGTATTGTTTTGGCAATTATGCCCGCATTCTTTTGTAAAGAAATCAATCAATCCAATATTACCGGACAATCAAAACTATCCTTGAAAGACCTTGCTGCAAGTTTAAAAGACTTGGCCAAAGGAATGAAGGAGATTATTTACAACAAACCATTTTTACGCGTTTGTGGTGCTACTTTTTTAGTTTTTAACGGTTTTCAAATTATTGCTCAATTCTCACTTTTCATTATTGTTTATTACATGTTTAATGGAAGTTATGGCGATGCCGGTGTTTGGCCCGCATGGTATAATACCATGGCCGCTGCAGCAACAATGTTTTTAGTGATTCCAATCATTACCAAAATGGCAACTAAATGGGGAAAGAAAAATGCATTTATTATTTCAACATTGATTTCTGTTGTTGGTTATGCTATGAAATGGTGGGGCTTTAATCCGGAAACACCTTGGCTCATGTTTATTCAAGTACCTTTTATCTCCTTTGGTATTGGCGGACTGTTTACCCTGATGATGTCGATGACTGCCGATTTATGTGATTTGGATGAATTAAGAAACGGAATGCCTAGAAAAGAAGGAACATTTGGCGCTGTGTATTGGTGGATGGTTAAAATAGGTTCTGCTCTGGCTTTAGGATTGAGTGGTTTAATTCTATCCGCAGTGGGTTGGGATCAAAATGAAGCTACACAAACTTTGGATACACTCACAAAACTTCGACTAGCAGATGTTATTGTGCCAATAATTACAGCTCTTATGGCGGTTGTAATTATGTGGAAATATGATATTACCGAAGAAAGAGCGTGTGAAATAAGAAATACTTTAGAAGAACGACGCGGAAAATTATAGACAAGTTCAAAGATTTCTAAATAGATAAAATCAAAAAAAGAAAAGTAAAATGTCGCTTAGAGCAGGAAAAGTAAAAGCATTGGTAGGAATTGATCACGCCAATAAAACAACAGAAGAATTGCAAGCTTTGTTTCATCAAGTTCTAGTTAATGGAATGCACGGAATTGGATTTAGTCCTTACGAAGAAGGTCAAAAACCGGGTGATATCATTACCGAAGCGCAGATAAGAAGAAGAATGGAAATTATTAAACCCTATACCAAGTGGATTCGTACTTTTTCTTGCACCGATGGAAATGAACTCATTCCTAAGATAGCACATGATTATGGGATTAAAACCCTGGTTGGAGCTTGGTTGGGTGAAGATGAGGAAATAAATAAAAAAGAAATAGCTAACCTAATTAAAATAGCTGAAGAAGGTCATGTGGATTTGGCCGCAGTTGGTAATGAAGTAATGTATCGAGGCGATTTAACGGAAGATGAATTGTTAGGTTTTTTAAATCAGGTAAAAATGGCAATCCCTAATATTCCCGTTGGATATGTTGATGCTTACTATGAGTTTGAGTTGCGCCCAAAAATCACAGAAGCCTGTGATGTCGTTTTCGCAAATTGCTATCCCTATTGGGAAGGCTGTAGTTTGGAATATTCGCTCTTATACATGAAAGACATGTTTAAGCGGGCAACAAAAGCGGCCAAAGGTAAAAAAGTGATTATTTCTGAAACTGGTTGGCCAAATAAAGGACAGGTTTTCCATGGTTCTGTTCCTTCTTTTGAAAATGCCATTAAATACTATATCAATTCCCAGAAATGGGCGGAAGAAGACGATATTGAAATGTTCTATTTTTCTTCGTTTGATGAATCTTGGAAAACAGGCGCAGAAGGCGATGTTGGCGCGTTTTGGGGATTGTGGGACAAAAATGAAAATTTAAAATACTAAAACAGGAAGTTAAAGAATTACTTTTTTGATGAGTTACACAAAAGAATTAAAGATCATTGCAGGAAATGCAATTTGTTATTCAGGCTTCCGCGAGGGACAAAATCCTGGTGGGATTTATCCTGCTTACGAAGAAGTGTTAGAGGATTTACTAATTCTGCAAAAAAACTGGAAATATATTCGAATCTACGATTGTGATAAGCATGCAGAAACGATCTTACAGGTCATCCAAAAAGAAAAGCTCAACTTGAAAGTAATGCTTGGTGCATACATTGTGGCCGAGATGAATAATTTTGGCTGCCCTTGGGGTGGTTCTTCCTATTCCGAAGAGGAGTTGGTTTTCAATAAAACAATCAATGAGTTTCAAATCAAAAAACTAATCCGATTCGCAAATAAATATTCCGATATTATATTCTCCTTATCTGCTGGAAATGAAGCTTGTGTGGATTGGTCTGATCATTATGTAAGTGTCGAAAGTGTTATCAATTACGTTCGAATGATTAAGAAAGGAGCCAAACAACCTGTTACTTTTTGTGAGAATTATGTTCCATGGTTAGATAAACTAAAACCTTTGGTTGATGAGTTGGATTTTATTTCTATCCATACTTATCCTGTTTGGGAGCATAAACACATTCAAGAAGCTTTAAATTATACCAAACAAAATTATGCTGCTATCAAGGATAAATATCCAGAAAAGTTGGTAGTTATCACAGAAGCCGGTTGGGCAACCAGTTCCAATGGTAGAGGGATTAATCCAGCAAATGTTAGTGAGGAATATCAAGAAATTTATTACAACAATTTAATGAATTGGAGCAAAAAGGAAGGAATTCTAACTTTTGTGTTTGAAGCTTTTGACGAACCTTGGAAAGGATCAGATGAAGTGCTAGAACCAGAAAAGCATTGGGGTCTTTTTAAGGTAGATCGGACACCTAAAAGAGTGCTCAAGAAACTTTACAATAATAAAAATCAAACGATTAGCATAGGATAGAATCGCAAAGCGATAAATAGTAGATCAAGTTACTCAAGCAATAGGAATTAACCAAGTAAACAAAAAATGAAAAAAGTCATACCATTAATTTTAATCTTTCTTTTCGTAGCCGCTTGTTCTTCATTTGATAACAATCAAAAAGTATCAGAGAATAAATCAGCGGAAATTGAAGTTAAAATTAAGCGGCTTTTGAATCAAATGACTTTAGAAGAAAAAGCAGCACAAATGCTTAATCTTGGGTTGCCGTCTATTCTTAATGGAGCGTATTGGGATCTAAGAGATAGCGCAGTTTTTAATGCAGAGAGGTTTCGGAAATACATGATAGAATACGGTGCAGGTTCCATTCATAATACGCCCGGATTTACACCAAATAAGGAAGATTGGTATCATATAATCAAGACTATTCAAGATTCTGTTCGTACGAAATCTCGTTTAGGGATTCCCGTTTTATATGGAATTGATAATATTCATGGTGCAAATTACGTAAATGGTTCTACGCTATTTCCGCATCAAATTGCTATTGCTGCCACTTGGAATCCCGAACGATCCAAACAGAGTGCTGAAATTACTTCGTATGAATCAAGAGCCGCATCGCTTCCTTGGAATTTTAATCCAAATGCCGATGTCGCAACGAATCCACTTTGGGGAAGAATTGCAGAAAGCTTTGGCGAAGATCCTTATTTAATTTCCCAAATGACAAATGCTTATATCCAAGGTTCGCAGGGAAACGGACTTCAAGATTCCTTAAGTACAGCCGTTTGTATCAAGCATTTTATTGGCTATGGTGCTGGAAAAAACGGAAAAGACAGAGCCAATGCGCTGATTCCCGATAATAGTTTGCGACAGTATTTTTTACCACCTTTTCAGGAAGCAGTGGAGCATGGTGCAATGAGCGTGATGATTAGTTCCAATGCGGTAAACGGAATTCCATGTCATATTAATAAATACTATATCACCGATATTTTGAAAGGCGAAATGGGATTCAAAGGGGTTGTCATTTCAGACTTTAGTGACATCGATTATTTAGTTGAAGCTCATCAGTCGGCAAAAGATAAACGCGAAGCAACCAAAATGGCTGTGAATGCCGGATTGGATATCATCATGAATCCGTATGGTATTGATATTGTGGATATTATTGTTGAATTGGTAGAAGATGGTGAAATACCAATGGATAGAATTAATGACGCGGTAAGTCGAGTTTTACGCTTGAAATTTTATCTGAATCTATTCGAAGTTCCTTATACCAATCCAACGAGCTACAGGCAGTTTGCCAGTGAAGAATTTGAAGAAACAAATTACCAAATTGCTAGCGAAGCAATTACGCTATTAAAAAATACGAATGATATTTTACCACTTCTATCAGATAAAAAAGTATTAGTAACAGGTTATGCTGCAAATTCGATGAACGTGTTGAATGGCGCTTGGTCGAGGACTTTCTTGGGCCAAGACACTGCGTATAATGATCCAACGAAATGGAGCATTCTAAAAGCCATCGAAAAGCAAATTGGCTCGAAAAATCTGGAATTTGTTCAAGGAACAGATTATTTGGAAGATATGAATTCCGATGCAGCTGTAAAAAAAGCGAAGTACGTTGATTACGTGATTGTTTGTGTTGGCGAAATTCCAGCTACAGAAAAGCCATCCGACATCAATGAATTGGATCTTCCTAGCATTCAACAAGAATTGGTGAAGAAATTAGCGAAAATAGGGAAACCTATCATTTTAGTCATGGTGCAAGGTCGCCCCAGAATTATTCGTGAAATTGAACCGCTGGCTAGCGCGATTTTGATGGCGTATTTGCCTGGAGATGAAGGTGGAAGAGCTGTTTCGGATGTGCTATTCGGAAAAGTAAATCCGAGCGGGAAGTTGCCTTATACGTATCCCAAATATACGGGAAATTTCTTGCCCTATTATCATAAAAAAGCGGATATACGCGATATAAATTGGGGTTACGATGGGTTTTATACACAATTCGAATTTGGTTTCGGCTTATCGTATACTCATTTTGAGTACTCAAATTTAAGTCTGAGTGCGGATTCGATCAATGAAAATAGCGAACTCCACATTTCGGTCGATGTTAAAAATACAGGCTCCTACGAAGGAAAAGAAGTGGTGCAGCTCTATCTAAAAGATAAGGTAGCAACCGTATCTCCGGATTCCAAAAAGTTAGTTCGTTTTTCGAAAATCAATTTGAAAATTGGAGAAACGAAAACGGTAAAATTTAGTTTGCAATCAAATGATTTAAAGAGTATAGGAATCAATAATAATTGGATCATTGAAGAAGGGGATTTTGAATTGCAAATAGGAGGAAATCCTCAAAATCTGTTAAAGAGACGGCTTTATTATCAAAAGAAGAATAATCAATAATAATCATAAAAATTAGGAAATATGATTGAATTAAAAGGAAAAAATGC
>JAFGAK010000197.1 GCA_016933745.1 Bacteroidales bacterium | reverse complement strand
TACAAGAGACTATCAAGGCCATGGCCAGCAGAAAAAAACTAATTTGTTTTAATTTATACATTGTTATTATTTTAAATTCAAATACTTCAATCGAATACTGTTGTTATTATAGGAAATTAAATTATCGAGATAATTAAGCTCTATTGCTTGTGCGCTTTGAAAACTTTGAACAAACTGAAGAAAATTAATCTCTCCGTGTGCATAGCTCTTTTCTGCTGCGTTTCTAAGTTCTTTAGCGAGTGTCTTGCCACGTGATTCATAAAAATGAACAGCCTCTGCATCTCTGTTTAATGCACTTAAAAGTTGATTTTTTCGAGTGTTTAACTGCGCCAAAAGATCTTGATACCGCGAATCCAAAATAGCCTGATTGATTCGGGTTGCCTTTACTTTGGATTGGGTAGCTTTAAACCAAATTGGGATATCAACACCTACAGTAAAACCTTGGTAAAGCTTAGCGGCAGGTCCGTTATTTTTCCCTTGAAAATACTCGAGATTTAAATCGGGAAGTAAATTAGTTTTCGCTAATTGGGTTTCCGAAAGAGCATTCATTTTTTGGATTTCTAAAATTTGTAATTGTATTTGTGATTTGATTTCAGGAGCAAGAAAATCAATTTTCTTCAGCTCTTTATCAGCCAAAACAAAAGGTTCTTCCAATCCTAAATATCGATTCAAATCCAAGTAAGCAATGTGGATTTCATCTTCCAATTGTCTGTACTTCATTTTTATTTCTTGCTGTTGCGCTTGCGCACTCAGCATTTCCAAATAATTCTGATCGCCAAGTTCGTATTTACGAGTAGCAGCATTGGCTAATTTGGAATATAAACTGTCAAGATTAGAATAAATACTTTTTTTATGAATCAAATACACAAGTTGATAATAGGCCAAGGTAAGTTCTTCCGTAAAGCTCTGTTTTTGCAACATAAAATCGGCCATTTGCTTTTCATAAAGACCTTTTGCAAGTGTATTTTGAGCTACATAAGCCGTAGGGAATCGAAATGCTTGAGAAACGCCCCAAACCTTGATTGGCAATCCGTTTAAACCAAGATTATTCTCATCGAAGTTATAATACACATTCGTTTTATTCAAATCGATTGCTGCACCGATGAGCTCCTTTTTTTCATCCACCTGCAAGCTTCCCGATTTTAGCATCGGACTGTTTTCCATTCCAATCTCGATTGCTTTTTCTAAAGTAATTACTTGTTGAGATTTTCCGCTTAAAGGCAGAACCATCAACAATAATAAAACAGGAGCAATGAATGATTTTTTGAGTAATCTTTTTTCTTTCGATTTTTCGTAGAGATAATACAAGATCGGCAAAACGATCAG
>JAFGAK010000196.1 GCA_016933745.1 Bacteroidales bacterium | reverse complement strand
TATCTGTAATTCAAATGCCGGATTTTTTTAATTTAGCCAAAAGACTTGAGCTATGCTAATTATTGCTGATAGTGGATCGACAAAAACGGATTGGTTGATATTTCAAAATTCAAATGATTCACCCATCGAATTAAATAGTGTGGGTTTGAATCCGTATTTGGTTGATGATCAATTTGTTTCCATTCAGGTAAGTGATAGTTTTGTATCGATTGACAAAACACAGGCTGCTCATATTTTTTTTTATGGGGCCGGATGTTCAACAGAAGCGAATAAAAAAATCATCTCCGACGGCATCCAAGCCGTTTTTCCAAATGCTCATATCGAAGTTTTTCATGATATGGAAGCTGCAGCCAGAGCTCTATGTGGAACAAACGAAGGAATTTCATGCATTTTAGGAACGGGCTCAAATGCTTGTTACTATAATGGAAAGAAAATTACTAAAACAGCCATTTCTCTTGGTTATTTAGTTGGTGATGAAGGCTCGGGAATGCACTTAGGAAAAAGACTGATTCATGCTATTTATTTAGGTTATGCACCCAATGACTTAACTGAACATTTTAATGCAGAATTTAATCTGGATTTAGAAATGTTGTTAAACAATCTCTATAAACAAGCCAGACCAAATAGGTATTTAGCCTCCTTTGCCAATTTTATCCATTCACAAAAAGAACATCCTTTTATAAAAACATTAATTCACGAATCATTTGCTGAATTTATTAAAATGGTTATTTCGCCTTTAAATCCAAACAAAAATCTTCCTGTTCATTTTACCGGTTCGATTGCTTGGTTTTTTCAAGAGGAATTAATTCAGGAGTTGATAAATCAAGGATTTAGCGTAGGAAAAATAAGCCAAAAACCAATCAATGATTTATTGAACTACCATATAGAACAGTCAGAATACAATAATATTGGATAGTTTACATTTTATGTTAAAACAAAACTAGCAGACAAATCACAAATATGAAACTTTCAATCATCATCGTTAATTACAATGTAGAGTTCTATTTGGAGCAATGCTTGCTTTCTGTTCAAAAAGCAATGAACGGAATCGATGGTGAAATTTGGGTAGTCGACAATAACTCGGTTGATTATTCAATTCGGATGCTACGCGAAAAATTTCCTGAAGTAAATATCATTCAAAACGAAATCAATGTAGGCTTCTCTGTAGCTAATAACCAAGCAATTAAACAAGCCAAGGGAGAATATATTCTCATTCTGAACCCCGATACGATTGTAGAGGAAGACACTTTCCATAAAACACTAGAGTATATGAAAAGTAATCAAAAAGTGGGTGGGCTTGGTGTAAAAATGCTGGATGGACGAGGCAATTTCTTACCGGAATCAAAACGCGGTTTACCTAAGCCTTCCGTTGCATTTTATAAAATCTTTGGTTTATCCAGATTATTTCCAAAATCAAAAATAGCTGGAAGATATCACTTAGGATTTTTAGATAAAGACGAAATTCACGAAGTAGATGTGCTTGCCGGTGCTTTTATGCTGATTCCAAAAAAAGTATTAGATGAAATTGGACTTTTAGACGAGCGGTTTTTCATGTACGGCGAAGACATCGATTTATCTTATCGAATTACCAAAGCAGGTTATAAGAATATTTATTTCCCAAAAACAACGATCATCCATTTTAAAGGAGAAAGCACGAAAAAAAGCAGCGTGAATTACGTTTTTGTTTTTTACCGCGCCATGGTTCTTTTTGCTGAAAAACATTTTTCGTCAACCCATGCAAACTCCTTTAAATTTCTAATCAATCTTGCTATTTACGTTCGAGCTTTTGCAGCCGTTCTTTTTCGGTTTTTTCATCGAATTTTTTTACCTCTTTTAGATACCATTTTACTTTTTGGAGGCATTTATCTAATTCAACAATATTGGGAAAAAACCTATCTTAATGTCAATTCTTACCCTTGGTATTACGTGGTGTACGTGCTGCCTGCTTATATATTTATTTGGTTAATTTCCAGCTTATTAAGTGGAGCATACGACAAGCCCTACTCGATTTGGAAAATTATGAAAGGAATTGGATTAGGCACCATTAGTTTATTAGTTATCTATGCATTGTTGCCAGAATCGCTGCGTTTTAGTAGAGCTATTATTTTATTCAGTACCATTTGGGGAATGTTTTCGCTAAGTCTTGCTCGTTTCCTTTTAAGCACTTTCAGAATAAAAGATTTTGTGTTAGATAAAGCGGTTGATAAACGAATTGCCATTATTGGTGACTACCAAGAAGCCAAACGAGTTGCAGAACTTTTAAGAAGTTCGGCTTCTGCCCCAGGATTTATTGGAATTATCAACTCCAAGAATACAGAAGAATATCAAGATGGATTGATTGGTAATATCGAACAATTGGAAAATTTAATTACCATCTATAAAATGAACGAGTTGGTGTTTTGTTCAGCGAGTATGGATGCTTCTTCTATTATTCAATGGATGACGCATCTCAACGATTCGCATATTGCCTATAAAATAGCACCACACGAAAGTTCAGCTATCATTGGAAGTCAGAGTATTTCAACTGCCGGAAATTTGTATATGATTGATATTGATGGTATTCTCAAACCAAATAATAAAAGAGCAAAACGACTTTTTGATTTATTTGCATCTTTATTCTATTTAATCTTATTACCCATTTTGATTTGGAAAGTTGAAAAAAAAGGTTCTTTTCTAAAAAATATCTGTCTAGTTCTTTTTGGTAAAAAAAGTTGGGTGGGTTACGATCAAAATGCTTTTTTATCAAAAGAGAAACTACCAAGCATTAAAAACGGCGTTTTGTTTCCAAAAGATGCTTTTCCTGATAAACTGATTTCAACTGAAATATCTGACAAACTAAATTTAATGTACGCACAAGATTACAAGCTGAAGAACGATTTTCAGATTGTATTAAAAGGACACAGAGAATTAGGTCGATAATTATTGAGCGCGTTGTTTGCTGGCTTCAAACATTAAAATCCCCCCTGCGACACTCACGTTGAGCGATTCAATGGTTCCAAGCATTGGAATCTTTACAAAATCATTTAATAAAGGTAAATAGGCTTCCGAGATTCCATCTTCTTCAGAACCAAGCATTAGAGCAATTGGTCCGGAATAGTTTTGCTGAAAATACGCATTTTGAGCTTTTTCAGAAACACCAACGATTTTCAAACCGCTTTCTTTCAAAAAGCGTAAATCGTCTTGCAAATATTTTGCTCTACAAACCGGAATTTTATGCAAAGCACCTGCTGAAGTTTTCATGGCATCTGCATTGATGGCTGCTCCACCTCTTGCCGGAATAAGAATCGCATCCACGCCAGCACATTCTGCTGTTCGAGCTAGCGCACCAAAATTGCGCACATCAGTAATTCGGTCTAAAACCAAAATAAATGGAACTTTTCCTTGTTCGTAAAGCAAAGGAATTAAATTTTCGATTTTTTGATATTCGATGGAAGTGGTAAAAGCCACAACTCCTTGATGATTTTTTCGAGTAAAACGATTTACTTTTTCAATTGGAACCAAAGAATAAGGAATATCGCGAGCTTTTATAAGCGCAAAAAGCTCCAAATAGAGCTCTCCACGTAATCCTTTCTGAATAAATACTTTATCTATCTCTTTTCCTTCTTGAATGGCTTCAATAATGGCTCTTAAACCGAAAATCATTTGCTGTGTATCCATGCTTGTTATTTTGTGCAAAAATACACTTTGTATTTACCTTAGCAAAAGAATTAAATATCCGTTCTCCAATTATTTACAATTCCTTGCCAACTGCGTTCAAAATGAGTTTGACGGAACAATTGGAAATCGTTTTGCGTGAATGGATTATCTTGTTTGGTAAATTCAAATCTTAAACCATTATAATACGAGTCATTTCCATATTCCCACACTTCACGGTCTTTGTAAATATGCACTTTATCAGGAGCGCCATAAACCATAAAAATCATTCCACGATCGGTTTTCCAGCCTTCTTTGTAGGAAGTAAAAAGTTCATTTGCCCGTTGAACTCGGCCATAATAAGTTTCCATCATATCCTCGCTGCGTTCTGCTTTGCGCGATTTTGAATACCAAAATTCTTTCACGGCTTCTGCTGGTTCCATAGCCATGAGATCTTCAAATTCGTAACGAGGATTTAAATAACGCAAAGAAAACAAACGTTGTGCATCGTTATAAACGTAAGGGAATTCAGCATAAAATTTAATTAAACTATAACCACTGGCATCGTTTGGATTGACGCGAAACTGGTAAATTCCTAAATCTTTAAAAGTTAACAACTCTGATTTTCCGTTAATTAAAGCTATTTTAAATGTTTCGGCGGTATCTAAGTTTTTAACCTCGTTGCGATGTCCGGGTGAAAATGGAACCACAGCAGGCGAAAATTTTGGTGCGTACCAATTCACGTACAACTCTTTGACTTGGCTATCGTTAAATTGAATCCGAACTTTTTCGTTGCCGCTGATATAATTGTCCCAATGAATGGTTCCATCTTCTTTCAATAGCATGAAATTTTGTTCCGACGAAACAACTCCTTTTAAAATTGAAGTTCTTGAAGTGAATGATTTTTTCAAATTTTCGCTCTGCACGCTGCTAAATAAAACAAACTGACCAACGGCGGGAGTTTTCAGTTTAATCTTGAAAGATTTTGAGTTTTCATCCGCATCCGGACTCTCTGCAATCGCAACCTTTCCTTCTTGCATCACTTCCTTTTCCTTTAATCCTTCGACTAAACTATAGTCGAATACAAAATCTTTAGCGACTTCTGTTTTTGTTTTACCGCTAACGATTGCCAAAGTGTTTAGGTTTACCTGCACAAATAACTCAGTCATGCTATCATTGGCGTTAAATACTTGTGTTTTAAAAACACTTCCGGGATAATCTTCTTGGTAAAATTTAGCGTAATTGATTTGAGCATACTTATGAGTGGCGCAAGATGACAAAAAGACGATTATTGTCAACATTAAAAAAGATTTCTTAATCATAGCGATGAATTTTTCCTTGAAAATCCAAGAACTATGCCAGACTATCGTTTACACTAACAAATTTTGAAGAGATTAACAAGTTCTTTTTAGCTTTGCACGAAAAGCGCACCAATGAAAACAATCGGTCTCCTCTCCGACACGCATGGATACATCCATCCAAAAATGATAGATTTCTTTCAGGATGTTGATGAAATTTGGCATGCAGGTGATCTTGGATCAATCGATGTGTATCAAAAACTAAGTCAGTTTAAACCAACCATCGCTGTTTACGGAAACATTGATGGCGTTGAACTTCGCGAAAAACTGAAAGAA
The DNA here is from genome assembly GCA_016933745.1 of Bacteroidales bacterium. Classification (GTDB taxonomy): domain Bacteria; phylum Bacteroidota; class Bacteroidia; order Bacteroidales; family UBA12170; genus UBA12170. Next base: position 11,214 of record JAFGAK010000196.1, on the reverse strand, counting down.
ACAGAAATTTTCACGTGCGAAAAAGTAAAAGTTGTAATGACTCATATTGGTGGTTATCCAAAAAGATATCATTCCGGGATTAAAAAACTCCTTCAAAAGGAAAAACCACAACTTTTCATTAGCGGTCACTCACATATTTTAAAAGTAATGAACGACGAGGTCCTACATCTACTTCATATGAATCCGGGAGCGGCAGGAATCCAAGGTTTTCACCAAAGGATTACCATGTTAAGGTTTAAAATATCAGAGGATATTGTAAGAGATTTGGAAGTTTTTGATGCACCAAGAAGTCATTAATTATCGAATTCTATCCATCGATTTCACTAATTTATCGTCTTTTTTAATTCCTTGATAAGCCAACACTAAAAGCAAAAGTAATAATGCCGGAATAAAACTTGTAGCCTGATAGATGGCTTGAGTTTCTAATTTTTTTTCTAAAAAAGGCAAGTATCCAAAGAAAAATCCGGTTAAGAGAATTAAATTTATTAAAATATTCGCTTTAACTAAGTTCATTTGTGCTTTTCTATTCTTAAAATAAAACAATGCACTTAAAGCTAAAATCATAATCAACACAATTCCTGCAGTTAACGGCCAATTGAAATAACTCGAAAACGGACTAGGTTCTCCTGGGATCAAATTCTTAATATAAGTACTATAAAAATGCAAGGTTGCCGTATTTCCATAAAATTTTGCCAATGGATAATTTGCAAATGGAACAAGCATTAAACCTGATAAAACAACAACTAGAGCAAGGTAAACTGACTGTATTCTTTGAATCATTTTTTCATTTTTTTAAAGAAACAAAGATACATTCAAATCTTTTGATAGAAAATATCTTTTTTTTAGAATTTGTATTTTTTTTTAGTATCTTTGCGCTTCAATTATCCCAACGTATTTCGAGAATATTCAATTTACCCTAATTTCTGTAAATTATTTCTATACAATTTAGAACATTTAAATCTTCAGCATGTACGATATTATTGAATTAAACGGGAAACTTGTTCCCGAGCTTAAAGAAATTGCAAAAAACCTTAATATTCCTAAGTTCGAAAAGCTTCTCAAACAAGATTTGGTTTATCAAATCTTAGATTACCAAGCACTTAACCCTAGTCCTGAAATTTTGGAAAAAGAAAAAAACGAAGCAAAGAAAAATCCTAGAGGAAAAAGACAACGCATTCAGAAAAAGCCTGAAGGTTCATCCATCCCTACTCGTGTTAACACGAATGAAAAAGAGAACCCTGCTAAAGCGCCTGTAAACAATACAATCAAGGAAGAAAAAACTACTCCCATGCCTGTGGAGAAAAAAGAATCGGCACCTGCACCTCAGAAACAAAATCCAAATCCGGCACCTCATAAAGAAGCTGTAGCCGCTCCAAAAGTGGATCAAGTAGAAAATAACACGGAACCTGCAAAAAAGCAAGAACGAAATCCAAACCAACAAAGACAGCAACAAGCTAACCGTCCGAAACCTCATAAAAAACAAGAACACAACAAACGTGTTGAGAATAAAACGGAACAAGATAATAAAGTAGCTGAAGAGACTAAAGTTGATCTATTTACCGAAGATAAGGATTTAGAAAAAATCGATGAAATTCAAGCTGCAATTAAAATTTCTGAGGATAAAGAACCTGTCAAGCAAACACATGATGCTCAACGTAAACCTGTTGTTGAAAAGCCAAAATTCGCACACGAATTTGATGGCATTATCAATAGCGAAGGTGTTTTGGAAATCATGCCTGATGGTTATGGATTCTTGCGTTCTTCTGACTATCATTATTTAAATTCTCCCGACGATATTTACGTTTCTCAATCACAAATCAAATTATTTGGGTTGAAAACCGGAGATACCATCGAAGGAACCATTCGTCCGCCAAAAGAAGGCGAAAAATATTTTCCTTTGATTAAAGTTGAATTTATCAATGGAAAACTTCCCGAAGATGCTCGCGACCGAATCCCATTCGATTACCTCACTCCTCTTTTCCCAGAGAAAAAATTCAAATTAACTGGTCATAAAGAAGAAAACATTTCTACTCGAATGATCGATCTATTTGCTCCTATCGGAAAAGGTCAACGTGGACTCATTGTTGCTCAGCCTAAAACAGGAAAAACGGTTCTATTAAAAGATGTTGCTAACGCGATAGCCGCCAATCATCCCGAAGCTTATTTAATGATTCTTTTGATTGACGAACGCCCTGAAGAAGTTACAGACATGCAACGTAGCGTAAACGCTGAAGTGATTGCATCTACTTTTGATGAACCAGCTGATCGCCATGTAAAAATTGCCAATATCGTTCTAGAAAAAGCAAAACGTATGGTTGAGTGCGGCCACGATGTTGTAATCCTTTTGGATTCCATTACCCGTTTAGCAAGAGCCTACAATACAGTTAGTCCGGCATCCGGAAAAGTACTTTCAGGTGGTGTTGAAGCCAATGCTTTACAAAAACCAAAACGTTTCTTCGGTGCTGCTCGTGCTATTGAAAACGGTGGTTCTTTAACAATTATCGCCACTGCTCTAACGGAAACAGGTTCTAAAATGGACGAAGTTATTTTTGAAGAGTTTAAAGGTACCGGTAACATGGAACTCCAATTGGATCGGAAATTATCCAATAAACGAATTTTCCCTGCCATCGATATCGTTGCATCCAGCACTCGACGTGACGATTTGTTAGTAGATAAAGATATGTTACAGCGAATCTGGATTCTCAGAAATCATTTAGCGGATATGAATCCATTGGAAGCAATGGAATTTATCAAAGACAAAATCAGGCTTACGCAATCCAACGAAGAATTTTTAATTTCGATGAACGGATAAGTTGCCCTAAAATTATATCAACCGCTAGTACCAAAGTATTAGCGGTTTTTTTTTACTTTTATAAAAAAAAAGATGAAAATCAAATCCATTCTATATGCATTCATGGCCCTTTGGCTCACTTCATGCACAAGTATTCCGGTTTCAGGTCCCTGGAAAACAAAAAAAATCGCAACCGGATTCGGACCGGAGGATATTGTTCTAGACACTTTAAGCTCCAAAGTAAAACCCCGAATTTTAATAAGTTGTGATACACGAAGATCAACAGACTCAGTAACGAATGGAATTTATTGGTTAGACCTCGCTACGGATTCTGTTTTTCTATTTAATCGACTGGCAGAACCTGTGGATTTGGTTTTTCATCCTCATGGTTTCGACTTTGTTAAGATGGACTCTACGCTTCATTTATTCGTGATTTCTCATGATGACATTAAGAATGTGCACACAGTAATTAAGTACCGCGTTTTAGAAAAGGATTTGATCTTTGAAGCGGAGTTTCACCACAAATTATTCATCTCCCCCAATGATATTTTCGCGTTAACAGATGGTTCTTTTTTTATAACAAATGATGCAGGAAAAAGACATAGTTTGGCAGAACAATTATTCAAATTAAAACGCTCATCTGTTGTATATTATAAAGATTTCTTAAATGCTTACTACATCGATAAATCTTTAAGTTATGCGAACGGAATTTATTTTGAAAAACCCTTTTTATATGTAAGCACAGTGCTTCAAAATACCATCTTTAAATTCACCATCGAAGATGGAAAATCAATAGAAAGAACGGAACTTAGCGAGATCAAAGGCGGTGATAATATCACCAAATCCCAGAATAAATATCTTGTTGCTGCCCATTTAAATTCAATCGCTTTTTTACGTCATCGTAAGATCGCCAATATTCCATCTCCATCAGTTATCTATCAATTCGATCCCTTTACTGGTGAAAAAGAAGTTTTATTTTCGGATGATGGAAAAACAATTAGCGCAGCTTCTACGGCCATACGTTATGGGAAATATCTTTATATTTCTCAGGTTTTTGATAATTTCATTCTGAAAGTGGACCTGGAATAAAGTGAAGAAGTAACAGCGTAATAAAGTTTTGCGGTGATGTAAGGATACTCATACTAGAATGAATTTGTAAAAAGCTCTACTTCCGCACTTCTCGAAGCATCTTTTCTTCCCTAACGGGACTCAAATTTAAAAAAGATGACCTTGCATAGCTGTTGTACCCATCATCTCGAATGCAAACGAGAGATCACCAAAGATTTCTCACTGCGTTCGAAATGAGCGAGAGTCATCATCCCAACGCAGCTCTCATTCCAATGAAGCGGAGCGAAAGAGGAATATCTTTTCAACAAAAAAAAGAAGTTCGGAAAAAACATGCTTTTTTTGGCGTGGATTAAAATACCCTTGTTCAGCTTAAAATTTCTTCGCTTACTGTTTCATAATCCATTCCGCCAAAATTGCCGGAACTCATAAAAAGTAAATTCATCTTTGTCCAGTTTTGCTTTAACAGAAAAACTTTTAAATCAGAGGTATCTGTAAATACAAAAAGATTTTCGTTGGCAAATGCTACTTTTACTTCTTCTGCTGTAATTGGAGGTAACTTTTTATGCTTCAGTGTTACCGGATTAAAATAAACAACTGGAATATCTGCCGCATCCATTGCATGTTCGTACTGCGATAAAAAATTTTTGTTTAGGCTACTAAACGTATGCAACTCCATGCATGCCAACAATTTACTTTCTTCGTACTGCATTTTAACGGCATTGGTTGTTGCTTTTAATTTGGAAGGCGAATGCGCAAAATCTTTATAAATGATGGTATTTGAATTTTTCGCAATCAATTCCAAACGATTTGAGGTTCCAGCGAAGGAAGAAATCGCTTCGAAAAAATCCTTCGATTTAACGCCTAGAGCTTCGCACACATAACGCGATCCGTTGATATTCTGCAAGTTGTGTTTCCCGAAAACGTGCAAAGGATATCGCTTAGCTTCGAAAACCACAATGGTTTTTCCATCCTGAATATAGGAATCTGCTTGGTGGTAGGGAAAAGCGCGAATATCATCTCTCCTATTTTTGGCTACTTTTACCACCTGTTCATCATCGGCACTATACACCAAACTTCCATCTTTTTCGATCAAGCTAACAAATTGCTCAAACTGTTCTACATATTTCTCAAAAGTTGGAAACACATTCATATGATCCCATGCAATACCACTGAGCAAAGCGATATGTGGTTTATATAAATGAAACTTTGGACGCAAATCGATGGGCGAACTCAAGTATTCATCACCTTCCAAAACCATGATTTTGGCCTCATTAGAAAGTTTTACCATGACTTCAAAACCTTCTAACTTAGAACCAACCATATAATCCGGCGCATAACCCAATGTTTGCAATACATGTAAAACCATTGCAGTTATGGTCGTTTTTCCGTGACTGCCTCCGATAACAACACGCGTTTTATCTTTGGATTGTTCGTACAAATATTCAGGATACGAAAAAATGGGTATAGCCAACTCTTTGGCTCGAATCAACTCAGGATTATCATTTCTAGCATGCATTCCAAGAATTACTGCATCCAAGTTGTGTGTTATTTTTTCCGGAAACCAACCAAATTCAGCTGGAAGTAAACCATACTTTTTTAAGCGCGATTTTGACGGTTCAAAGATTTCATCATCCGATCCAACTACCTGATTTCCTTTTAAATGAAGTGCAATGGCTAAGTTATGCATGGCGGCTCCACCGATGGCAATAAAATGTATTTTCATGATTTTGAGCTTTTCAGTTGAAAATGTTTTAGCTTATTACGAATTTAATCAGAAGGAAGCAGCCTAAAAGTGCAATTCTGAAATCTTGTTAACAGCGTATTTTTAATTACATTTGTTTTCGTATTATGAATTTAGGATCCACGATTTTACTTTAACACCATGACAGCAAAATTCATTTATTTTATTGCAAAGCTATTTGACAGCTTCCATCATTACTGGGAAAGTAAGAAAAATCATCAACGTGTTGCAGGTATGCTTGTCGTTGTTTTTATTGCTGCAATTATCTTTACTCTTCTGGATCATTTTAACTGGCTTCCCAGCAGCATAATTGAAACGAAGATCCTCAGCAAATATTTCGCCATCGAAATGGCATTTACTTTGCTTCTCATTGTGGAAGTGATCGGACTCATATTTGCATTGGCAAGATCTGTTTCTACATCATTGGTAAAGCAATTGGAAATATTTTCTTTGATATTACTCCGATCTTCCTTTAAACAGTTTGGTCATTTAGAGAATGGACTTCAATGGCAAGAAACCTTTGAACCCATTGCAGCGATGCTCTCTGATGCTTTTGGAGCGTTGGTTATTTTCGCCCTCATTATAGTAATCAGCAAAATACAAAAGCACGCACCTATAACGAAAGACCCGGTAGATCAAACTCGCTTTATTCTTTTCAAGAAAAATACAGCTGTTTTGCTCTTTGTTGTGTTTACCATAAGCGGTATTCTGGACATTATCTTGTATTTACTGCATGGCGATGTTTTCGATTTCTTCACCAATTTTTACACAATTCTAATTTTTAATGATATTCTGCTCGTTCTAATTAGCTTGCGCTATAATTATTCCTTTTTGGTTGTATTTAGAAATTCCGCCTTCGCGGTAGCCACTTTAATCATTCGGATGGCGCTTACTTCACCTCCATTTTACAATGCCATTTTAGGAAGTGCGGCTAGTCTTTTTGCCTTGGGGACTGTTTATTTTTATAACAAATATGTTGAATTTTCGATGACTGATAAAAATTGAAAGGCTTATCTTTGCAAAAAAGTAAAACCGTATGCAGTCTGAAATAAATAAGCTACAAGAACTAGTTATTGGCAAATCGCCGCAAGAAATTATTCGATTATTTTTAGAGGAATACAAAACTAAAATTGCCTTTTCGAGCAGTTTAGGTGCCGAAGATCAAGTGATTACAGACATGATCGCTAAGATTGATCGATCTGCAAAAATTTTTACTTTGGATACTGGTCGTGTTTTTCCTGAGACTTATGATTTAATTGATCGAACTTCGAAGCGTTACAAAATGCCTATCCAAATCTATTTTCCAAACCCGGTTCAAGTGGAAGAAATGGTCAATAAGAAGGGCATCAATTTGTTTTTCGAAAGCATCGAAAACAGAAAACTTTGCTGTCATATTCGCAAAATAGAACCCTTAAAAAGAGCTTTTAAAGATTTGGATGTATGGATTTGCGGTCTTCGCCGCGATCAAAGTGTAACTCGAACAGATGTACAAGTTGTTGAATGGGACGAAGCAAACGGACTCATTAAACTCAATCCTATTGCTGATTGGAGTGAAGAGCAAGTTTGGGACTACATCAAAGAAAATAAAGTGCCCTACAATCGCTTGCACGATCAAGGATTCCCAAGTGTTGGTTGTCAGCCTTGTACAAGAGCCATTCAAGAAGGAGAAGATACCAGAGCCGGTAGATGGTGGTGGGAAAACCCCGATACCAAAGAGTGTGGGTTACATGCGAAATAGACTTATTTAAAGTTGAAGGTTTAATGATTTATAATTTGGCTTAGGCTAACATTATGTGTAAAAAATACATCCAAACATTTATTCAAAAGCAAATTGCAACGATAACATTAAATAATGATGCTCATCGTAATGCTTTTAATTTAGCTTTGTTAGCAGAGCTTTGCGAAGTTTTCGACGAATTTAAAAATGAAAACATTCGTGTAGTTATTTTGCGAAATAATCCAGAAGCAAACGTTTGGTGTGCCGGTTCGAACATTCATGATTTGCCTGATCCCGGTAAAGATCCTTTACCCAAAGATAATCCTTTAGAAAAATTAATGCGGAAAATTGAGGAATTTCCCCACCCCGTTATTGCCATGCTCGACGGAAGCGTTTGGGGCGGCGGCTGTGATTTAGCATTTAGTTGCGACCTTTTGATTGGAACAAATCAAACTACTTTTGCAATTACAACCGCGAAAATGGGTGTGCCTTACAATGCCATTGGAATTTTAAATTTCCTGAATCGAGTGCCCATCAATGTAGCCAAAGAAATGTTCTATACAGCGAAACCTATTTCGGCAGAAAAAGCCTATACGCTTGGAATCCTGAATCATTTGGTGGCAGCAGAAAATATTGAAACATTTACCTACAATCTGGCTTTGGATATTGCAGCCAACTCCCCGCTAAGTATCAGTGTCACAAAACAACAGCTCAACTTATTAAGTAAAGCCCGACCGCTTGATGAACAATCAAAAGAATTGATTGAAAAACTTCGTTATATCGCTTATACAAGTGAAGATATGAAAGAAGGTAAACGAGCATTTATGGAAAAGCGAAAACCAACGTTTAAAGGGAAATAAGATCATTCAAATAAAGGTCAGTTTGAGCGATATCGAGAACCGACATCTCGACAAGCTCTATGTGACAAGTTTTAATTGTCAGTTCGAGCCCCGTCGAAAACTACATCTCGACAAGCTCGATGTGACATGCAACCTACTCCACACATTTACATCATTCCATTTTAACTTAATTAACACTATTTCACGCGAACATCCTAATTCAGATTCATTTTTTACCTTAAATTTGACGCATCATTTAAAATTAAAGAATTCACTCCCATGATAAACTATTTCAAAACGATTTTTTTTGCACTACTTGTCACCTTTAGTTCAATTGGCTTTTCTCAGCAAACACAAGCATTTAAAGCTGGTGAAACTTTACGATACAAAGGATCTTACGTACTTTCAGGTTTATGGACAGACATTGCGGAACTTAAATTAGAAGTCAGCAATTTTACAGCAAGTGGCAAGCAATTGTATAGCATCAAAGCTAGCGCAAACACTTATACCGCTTACGATTCTTTCTTTAAAATCAGAGATGTTTACCAATCGTGGATTGATAAAACGAGTTTAAAACCTTTCATGTTTACCAGAAATGTAGACGAAGGTGGCTATAAATTCAACATCAAATACATTTTTAAACGAGCTACGCTGCAAGCAAAATACGATTATACTTACAAAGACGTAACCAAATCAAGTATCATCACTTTTACAGAAGAAACATTTGATTTAGTGTCAGTTATGTATTATGTTCGATCTCTTAACATGGATAACTACAAGCCCAATCAATTAATTAATTTAACGGTGATTATTGATGGAAAATTAAACAAGGTCGCTTTAAAATACAAAGGAAAAGAAAACATTAAAGTAGAAGGATCGGGAAATACGCTCTGTCATAAATTTGGGATCTCCACAGATAATAAAGCACTCGAAACAAAAGAAACCAATGTACTTTGGCTGACTGCAGATGCGCAAAAAATTCCGGTTCTGATTGAAGCCGATATCCCTGTAGGGAGGATTCAAGTTCGTTTGGTGGAAGCTTTAGGAACAACCCGATAAACAAAAAATTGAAAACGAATGAATAATCAATCTATACTATTAAAAACCATTTATTGGATTCTTAGCATCCCGGCATTCATACTTGCTATTTTAGCCTTTGGAATGTCGATCATGGGTCTGGGAATGATTTCTTTTGTTCCCGGAGTAATCAGCTTAGCAGTGGCACTCATGCTGTATTTGCTGTACAAGAATAAAAAGAAATTCTCCCTCGGCATTGCTGCCATAGCCTTGATTTCCATTGTTTTTGCCGGACTTCGAACCATTATCTTTGCACCAAAAATAGCCGATGAAGCAGAATTGGTTGAAAGTTCCGCCCTCTCTGAAGATGAATTGACAGACGATCTAAGCGAGGCATTTGGCGACTTGGATTTTGGCGATGAGTCAGTCACCAACGAAAAACCTATTCAAGCAGCCGATAAGATCTATGCAACACACTGTGCACGTTGTCATCAACCAGATGGAATGGGTATTCCAGGAAAATATCCGCCACTTGCCCAAGCAGATTATTTGGAAAACCGATTAGCCTCTATTTCAGCCGTTATCATTGGTATGTCGGGCGAAAATGTGATTAACAATCAGGTGTATACGGCTGAAATGCCCAAAGCTGATTTAAATGATCGCGAAATTGTTGCTGTTATAAATTACATCTTCTCAAATTGGGGAAATCAAATTCAAGCAACTAACTTAGCTGAAGTCAAAAAAATAAAATCTGTAAGTAAATAAATGCAATTATTCGAATAATCAGTCGTTATCCTTGCATTGCTTTCTCACCTAACAAAAATATGGAAACTAAAAAAAAGACGGTCTTAACATACGGAACTTTTGATTTACTGCACTTTGGACATCTCGAAATTTTAAGGCGCGCAAAAGAAATGGGCGATTTTCTAATCGTTGGTTTATCTACAGATCGATTTAATGAAATTAAAGGCAAACAATGCGTTCACGATTATCAAACCAGAAAAAACATGCTCGAAGCAGTGAAGTATGCAGATTTAATCATTCCGGAAGAGGATTGGGAACAAAAAACAAAAGACGTCCAAGACCATCATGTAGATTTATTTATTATGGGCGATGACTGGGCAGGAAAATTTGATTATTTAAAAGATTATTGTGAAGTGAAGTATTTGCCTAGAACCAAAGGAATCTCTACCACCAAACTAAAAGCATTATTGTAGAAAGAGCTCTGTAGCTTTTCATTAATTTCTCCGCAGAAATCCCACATTTTCTCCTGAGCTTTTTTTTAGTCTTCTGGAGAGAATTTTAATAGACTTGCTATCTATTTCTTTAGGCCATTCTATTTACAATAGGTATCTGCCAGCTAAATGCATGGAATCATGTCAATCCACAACTTATAGCAGTTCTCTAATTGTCAATAATTTACAAAACACAAGAAGTCGATGACGATTAACTATCCTTAAAAAAGCTTGTTAAGAATCTATTAAATGGCCTATAATCCCAATAAAATTATTACTTTTATCAAATAAAACAAAAACGCGCACTGATCGTTTCTATTAGGTCACAAGAAGTCAGAAAACCCTTAAAATTCAACTAACTAGCTAACAAAAAATTTAAATACTAAATGTGGCTAAAAAATCAAAATCCACTTTTTAATTTAAACTATCAAGCTTTTTTTCTCTATTTAAGTTTTTCCGACTAATTTTATCCATTAATAGGCAATCAGACTGTACGAATATTAACCTGCTCCTTCCCATGTCAAGAATCTTGAATTGTGGGATTGAGGAGGCGAAGCTGTGCAAGAATCCAATCATGGAAAAAGAGAATAAAAAAGTTTTAGTTACCGGAGCACTTGGTTTTATTGGTTTTCATCTAGTAAACAAATTAATCGAAAATGATTATTCAGTGCTTGGAATTGATAATATCAACAGCTACTACGATGAGCGTATGAAATATGGCAAACTCCCCTATTTAGGCATTCATGAAACAAGCATTTGGCCGAATGTTATTTATCAAAGCGAAACATTTTCCAATTTTCAATATG
>JAFGAK010000195.1 GCA_016933745.1 Bacteroidales bacterium | reverse complement strand
TCGTACTCAATTCAGAAAAGGAAATATTGGTTTTGTATTTCAGAGTTTTAATTTGATTGATGAAATCAATGTTCACGACAATGTGGAGCTTCCTTTATTGTATTTAAAAATGAAAGCTTCGGAACGAAAAAGAAGAGTTGAAGAAGTATTGCAACGTATGAAAATTGGTCATCGCGCTAAGCATTTTCCTCAACAACTTTCGGGTGGACAGCAGCAACGTGTTGCTATTGCAAGGGCTGTGGTTTCTAATCCCGGACTAATCTTGGCCGATGAGCCAACAGGAAATCTGGACACGAAAAATGGTATCGAAGTCATGAACCTTTTATCAGAATTGAATCAAGAAGGAGCAACCATTTTGATGGTAACACACTCTGATCGTGATGCCGGTTTTGCACATCGCACCATTAATTTATTGGATGGCCAAGTCATCATGGAGAATCAGAATGAAGTGAAGATGCCAGTTGAAACATTCTCCTAAGTGAAAGTATAAGCAAAAACAAATAATCATGTTTAAAACATTATTCAAAACCATCTGGAGTCACATCAGTCAAAATAAGGCCTATGCAGCCATTAATATTGGTGGTTTGGCTATTGGTATTGGATGTAGTTTGGTCATTTACAAGATTATTGCTTATGAAACGAGTTTCGATAGTTATCACAAAAATTACGAAAACGTCTATCGCTTAATCACTGATTATAAAGACGCGGTGGGAGAAATTAAATATGAGGAAGGCCAGGTCCCACCTGTAGGAGAAGCAATCAGAAATGAGTTTCCCGGTATAGATGCCGTAATGACCTTCTATGCTGCTAAGGGTCAAATTGATCAAGTTAGTATTGAAAATGAAAATGGTGAGATTCAAAAGTATCAGGAAAATAAAGGCATCGTTTGCGCGGACCCTAATATTTTTAAGGTTTTCGATTTTAATTTCTTAGCCGGAAATTCCTCAGAAGCTTTGATCAACAAAGGAAGTGTTGTGATTAGCTCTTCACTGGCGCAAAAGTATTTTGGTTTATCTGCACAAGAGGTTGGGGAAGCCATGAATCGATTGATAACTGTAAATAATAAACTTACTTTACAAGTCAGTGGGGTTATATCAGATCCTCCCAAGAATACAGATCTCCCTTTCACTATGATTGCAAATTATTATGATCAGATTATAATAAACCCATATTTCGGTGGAGGAACAGATTGGGAGGCAGGCCATTCTTCCACCAATTGCTATTTGCTTTTACCGAATGGATTATCAGCAAAAGATTTTGAAAAACAGCTTGTGCCATTCTATAAAAAATACCATGAGAAAAAGAATGGATATGATCGACGATATTTCTTACAACCACTTTCGGAATTGCATTCCGGGCTTTGTAATAACTATAGCAATCGGCAAGTACCGGAAAAAAGTTTATGGATTCTTGGTATTATTGGTTTGTTTCTGATAGTAATCGCCTCAATCAATTTTATTAATTTATCCGTTGTTCAGGCTACCAAGCGATTTAAAGAAATTGGAATCAAGAAAATATTTGGGGAAGGTAAGTCAAAATCCATTTTTCAATTTCTTATAGAATCTATTTTCATCACTTATATTGCAGCATTTATAGGCTTATTTATTGCTCAATTTATTCTCATTTACCTCGAAGGGATCATCGGATATCGATTGAATTTAGATCTTTTGACAAATCCCGATACGATTATCTATTTAATTCTATTAGCAACTACCATTGGATTACTTTCCGGATTGTATCCTTCTATGATTATAGCCGGAATGAGTGCCAATGTAGCCTTAAAAAGTTCGCTTACCCGAAAAAATTCGTCCGTATCCTTATCCCTAAGGCGCGCCTTGGTAATCATTCAGTTTACCATTTCACTGGTCTTAATTATAGGTACTTTGGTTATGAACCGACAATTAAATTACTTTTTAAACAAAGATTTGGGATTTGATAAAGAAGCTATTCTATTGGTCACCTTACCTGAGGCCAACAAAGATAAACTCCCATTACTAAAAGAAAAACTACTTACATATCCGGAAATTGAAATGGTAAGTCTTGGCACGCGTAGCCCTTTGGCTGATTGGAGAGTTAGTAACATAATCAATCATCCTTCAATTGAAAAGGATACGTATACTGCAAATTTGAAAAGTGTAGATGAAGATTATCTGGATTTATATAAACTCAGAATTATTGCCGGACAAAATTTTTCGAATGTAAAAAACACTGGGGATATTGTTGTGAACAGAAAACTGACGAAACTTCTTGGTTTTAACAATCCCGTAGAAGCGCTTGGTGAAAGAATCAAATACACAGCAAATGAATTTAAAATAGTTGGCGTAGTAGAAGATTTCCATGCACGATCGTTGCAAAGGGCTATGGAGAATGTCATTTTTGGCAATTTTAACGGCCTTATAAATGAAATGGCCATCAAAATGAATCCAACTGTTTTGTCTCTAAATGGGTATCAACAGATACTAAAAAAAGTACAAACTGAATGGGATGGAGTATTTTCAAATGACATTATGAATTACAATTTTTTCGACGATAAAATTGCGTCATTGTATAAAGAAGAAAAGAACACTTCCAACCTGATTCAGTTATTTGCCCTTATCGCCATTCTGATAGGAAGCCTCGGATTGTACGGATTGATTTCCTATATCATTAGTCAAAAAACCAAAGAAATCAGTATCCGCAAAGTAAACGGAGCCAAAGTTTCTGAAATCTTAGTTCTGCTTAACAAGGATTTCATGATCTATTTTGGAATTGCCTTTGTAATAGCTTGTCCAATTGCCTATATCACGATGGATAAATGGCTGCAAAACTTTGCTTTTAAAACAGATTTAAGTTGGTGGTTATTTGCTTTAGCAGGATTTGCAGCTCTGGTAATTTCATTAACAACGGTCAGTGGACAAACCTTTAAAGCTGCAAGAAGAAACCCGGTGGAAGCTTTTAGATATGAATAAGTTAATCGGTTAAAAACACAAAACCATGATAAAGAGTTATCTTAAAATCGCCCTCCAAAATCTAATGAGAAACAAGTTTTACTCAATGATTAATATTGTTGGGTTGGCAATCGGAATAACCGCTTGTATTCTCATCATGTTGTATGTGCAATCAGAACTAAGCTATGATAGATTTCATGAAAAAGCAGACCGTATTTACCGTATAAATTTGTTTGGTGTGTTAAATGGTGATGAAATTAATAGTTCAGTCACCTGTCCGCCACTGGCAGAAACCATGCAAAATGAAATTCCTGAGGTTGAAGAGGCCTTGCGGTTAACTTTCATAGAGCCGGTTATCAGACATAATAACGATGTTTTTAATGAAAAAAAGTGGTGTTATACTGATGCCAATTTTTTCAAAATATTTTCCGCTACTTTTATTAAAGGCAATCCGGAAAATGCTTTGTCAGAACCAAATACAGTGGTTTTAACTGAATCAACCGCGAAACGATATTTTGGGGAAGACAATCCAGTTGGGCAATTTATCAGGATGGGAGAAACCCGCGAATATGAGGTTACCGGAGTAATTAAAGATTATCCTGAGAATTCACATATTAAGCCTGATTTTCTGGCCTCAATGAAAGGGTTGGATGTTGACAAAAATTTGAACTGGATTCAGAATATGATTCATACCTATATTCTGATTAAAGAAGGATATACTAAGGAGGATGTAGATGCCAAGCTTGAAGGACTGGTAGAAAAATATGTTGGCCCTGCCGTAAAACAAGCCATGGGCATTACGTTTGAAAAATTAAAATCGCAGGGAATGCAATACAGTTGGTATGCACAACCTTTAGGCGAAATTCATTTCGACAGGGAAGTAAAACCCATGATTGAATCTTCGGGCAACAAAAGTTACATGCTGATATTTTCGATTATTGCCATTTTTATCCTTGCAATTGCCTGTATCAATTATATGAATATGTCCACTGCCCGTTCTGCTAAACGTGCTAAAGAGGTGGCGGTAAAAAAATCATTTGGATCAAGTAGGAGTCTCCTTATAGCTCAATTTTTATCCGAATCGGTGCTTGTAACGTTACTAGCCATGCTACTCGCCATGGTATTTATCAGCCTACTACTACCGGATTTTAATCGTTTAATCGACAAGCAACTCGTTTTCAATTACTTCAGTAATTTCAAGACCATTCCTTTAATGCTCGCTTTTGGAATCGTAATCGGAATAATTGCTGGTAGTTATCCGGCTTTCTTTTTGGCATCGTATAATCCGGTAAAGGTTCTAAAGGGAATAAGTAAATCGGAAGGTGGTAATGCTAAACTGCGCAGCGGATTGGTCATTTTTCAATTAATTGTCTCCATTGGGCTATTTTCAGGAGCCTTTTTTATCAGCAAAAAACTAAGTTTTCTTCAAAACAAGGAACTTGGTTTTAACAAGGAAAATCTGCTTATCATCAACAAGGCGAATTACCTTGGAAACCAGTTGTCGTCATTTAAAAATGAATTACTTGCCCAGCCGGGCATATTGAAGATTACAAATTCTTCATCCATTCCTGGAAGATTTAATTCGAGCAATTCCTATTTTCATCATTCGGTAGACGATACAAGGGGGATAAATACATTTTGGAGCGATTGCGATTTTATAAATACCTATCAAATAGAATTAACAGAAGGCCGCTTTTTTGAAGAGGGCAATCAAATCAATGACAAATCGGTTGTACTTAATGAAACTGCAATAAAACAACTAAATATTGAAGACCCGATTGGCAAACAAATTTATAGCGGAACAAAAACAGAGGATAATAGTTTAACTATTATCGGCGTAATAAAAGATTTTCATAGCCAATCGCTACATGAGAAAATGAGCCCTTTTGTGTTGATTAGCGGAGGTGGAGAATACCTAAGTGTAAGAGTTACAAAAGATATTCAGCAGAATCTGGAGGTAATTAAACACACCTGGGATAAATTTGCCAAGGGTCAGGTTTTTGATTATGTGTTCTTTGATGAAGATTTCGGTCGCTTATACAAAGCCGAAGTAAGAACGAGGAAAATAGTTTCTATATTTTCTGCACTAGCCATTCTAATAGCCTGTTTGGGTCTTCTTTCCTTAGCTGCTTTTATTGCGGAACAGCGCACAAAAGAAATTGGAATACGAAAAGTAGTTGGTGCTAAAATCGGTGAAATTCTCCTTGCACTCAACAACAAATTTATGAAATGGGTAGCTATAGCTTTTATCATAGCCACGCCAATTGCCTATTATATAATGAATAATTGGCTTGAAAATTTCGCCTATAAAACCACGCTCAGTTGGTGGGTTTTTGCATTAGCTGGAATAGCTGCACTTTTTGTAAGCCTGGTAACCGTAACATGGATTAGCTGGAAAGTGGCGACTCGGAATCCTGTTGAGGCTTTACGATATGAATAAATAATTAAACAAATAAAACCATGATACAGAAAATAAAACAATCGTTTAAAAATATGAGGAGTAGTAGTTCATATCTTCTCATAAATATTGGAGGATTATCAATTGCATTTGCAGTTTTTATACTCATCATGTTGTTCGTGGTAAATGAATTTAATTTCGACAAATTCAATACCAACGGAGACCGGGTATACCGAATTGAGGAAGGCGAAGATAACCAGGTACCAATGTCTATTAGCAGAATATCAAAAGAAGTTTTTCCTGAAGTTGAAAATTCTGTAATGATTAAATCAACGAATAATCATTGGATTAGTTACGAAAGAAACTTTTTTGAAATACAGGATTTCTGTTTTGCCGAGAACTCATTTTTCGAAATATTTTCCGTTCCATTTGTAATAGGCGACCCTAAAACGGCACTTATCGAACCTTTCACAATTGTACTCGCAGAATCGCTGGCAAAAAAAATATTTGGTGATAAAAATCCCATCGGGCAGCAGGTTAACTTCAAGAATCAAAATGATTATACGGTTACTGGTGTAATAAAAGATTTGCCTGATTTTCATTTGCCGGCAAAAGCTATTGCTTCGTTTAAATCGGTTGAAGTCAGTTTTAACCTTACGGATGAAAACTGGAGTTGGAATTTGGTTTCATATATCATGCTTTCCGAAAATCACGACAAGGAATTGCTTGAAAAAAAGATGGATAAACAATTCCGTAATATCGAACAATGGAATGTAAAAGAACCGGAATTTTCATTGCGTTCATTTAACGATATTTACCTTGCCTCCGATACCGAGGCAAACGACGAAACAAAACACGGGAGCATGACGCTATTAATCATTTTAATGGTGGTTGGTGCACTTATTATCCTTATTGCAAGCATTAATTTCATTAACCTGACCATTTCCAGAGGGCTTAAAAGGGCAAACGATATTCATATCCGAAGAATTCATGGAAGTTCAAAAACAGCTATCATTGTTCAATTCATGATCGACTCTGTTATTTTAGTTACGATTTCAGTTCTAATCGCTTTTGCGATTGTTTTCTGGTCGCTACCTTTATATGAAAACTTAATAAACAAGGAGTTGAATATTCTTAATATTTTCAATTTTCAAAGTATGCTTTTCATTGTTTCAGGCATAATAACTCTGGGTATTATTTATGGATTGGTGCCCGCCTATTTTTTACTGAAGGCTGATTCGCGTCAAAGTTTAAAAGGGGGTCAGGTGGTAGCAAAACGCACTGGGTTTAATGTAGGATTAATTACTTTCCAGTATGCTATTTCCATTGTTTTAATTTGTGGAACTATTATTACCTATAAACAGTTAATTTTTACTCAGAACAGTAATCTTGGTTTAAACAAAGAACAAGTTTTGAGTATTGATTTGGTTCCCTCATTAAAGGAAAATTTAGGCGCTTTTAAATCAAGGTTACTCGAAAACCCGAACATTAGCGGAGTGTCATTTATTTCAGACAATATTACCCAGTTTAAACAATATGGCACTATGGTTAATGTTAATGACGAGAAGCATGTATTCAAATATGCTATTATTGATCCTGAATTTATTCCACTCATGGGTATTGAACTTCTGCAAGGCGATAAATTTTCGGAGGATATTCAAAGTCAAATGGGTGAAGGTTATATTCTTAACGAAGCTGCCTGGGATATTATGAAAAACTCAAAAACAAAAGATGACGGCTATGCAATAGGTAAACGCAGATTACTGGGGGTAATAAAAAATTTCCATTTTGAATCGTTTCACAACAAAATTGAACCGATGATTTTTTATTGGGCACCTAATGATTACCACAACAAAGCATTATTAAAACTAACTGCTGGAAACACAACCCAATCTCTCAATTATATTGATAAAATATATAGAGAAATGGCTCCCGGAAGTTTATGTAAGTATCAATTTATTGATGAAGAATTTAATCAGTTATATACCAGCGAAAGGATGATGGTTAAATTGTTAGGTATTTTTTCATTGTTGGCAATTTTAATTGCAACGCTTGGAATAATTTCACTATCGACCATGGCGGCAGAAACCCGAACCAAGGAAATTGGTGTTCGCAAAGTAAATGGCGCCCACATTTCCGATGTGGTAGTTATGCTCAATAAAGACTTTTTAAAATGGGTAGCTGTTGCATTTATTGTTGCTGTTCCCATTGCATATTTCGTCATGAATAGTTGGCTCGAGAATTTTTCTTATAAAACAAGCCTAAGTTGGTGGATTTTTGCTGTTTCTGGCTTATTGGCTTTTGTAATTGCCTTGCTTACAGTTAGTTTTCAAAGTTGGAAAGCAGCACGCAGAAACCCAGTGGAATCGTTACGATATGAGTAGTAAAATTTTATTGAAAAGAATGAGTGAAACAATTATTAATTTTTAATACCAAATATGATGATTAAGACAGAAAATTTAGGAAAAGTGTTTCGTACCGAAGAGGTTGAAACTTACGCCTTGCACCATGTGGATATTCATGTTAAACAGGGTGAATTCGTAGCCATCATGGGACCCTCAGGTTGTGGAAAATCAACACTCCTCAATATTATTGGTCTGCTCGATAATCCCACCGAAGGCATGTATGCTTTTGGCGGAACAGAAGTGAGTAAATTAAAGGAAAAAGACCGTACCGACTTTCGTAAAGGCAATATTGGTTTCATTTTCCAAAGCTTTAACCTGATTGATGAGCTTAATGTTTTTGCCAATGTAGAACTCCCTTTATTGTACCTGAGAATGAAATCTTCGGAGCGAAAAAAAAGGGTTGATGAGGTATTGGAACGTATGAAAATTGGTCATAGAGCTAAGCACTTCCCACAACAACTTTCCGGTGGACAGCAACAGCGTGTTGCGATTGCCAGAGCTGTGGTTTCAAATCCGGGATTAATCCTCGCCGATGAGCCAACCGGTAATCTGGATACAAAGAATGGTATTGAAGTAATGAATCTTCTAACAGAACTTAACCAGGAGGGGGCTACTATTCTAATGGTGACACACTCTGAGCGTGACGCAGGTTATGCTCACCGCACTATCAACTTATTAGATGGACAGGTGATTTTTGAATCACAGCTCTAGATGGAATAGACAGCCACGAAAAAACACATTATTATGTTAAAAAATTATTTAAAAACAGCCATAGCTAACCTTTTGAAAAGCAGGGTATATTCTTTAGTAAGTATTTCAAGCCTTTCTGTTGGACTAGCCGTTTGTATATTATTACTCTTATATGTTACACATGAACTTAGTTATGATAGATATCATACCAAAGCGGATAACATTTATAGACTGTGCCAACCGGAGCATCCTTATCAGGCACCTGGAACCGCAAAATATTTGGCAGATAATTTACCTGAGTTAGAGAGCTTTGCCCGGATTTTGCCAAGAGACAATATCCTTGTTTCAATCGACGATAAACTTCTCAAGGAGGACAAAGTAGCATGGGTAGATGCAGACTTATTTGAAATCTTTTCTTTTGAGTTTGTAAAGGGGAGTGCAGAAAATTCACTACAGCAACCTGGTACAGCCCTTCTTACTGAAAAAACAGCCCGCAAATATTTTGGTAATGAAAATGCCATTGGGAAAATATTTAAAGTTGAAAATGAATACGATTATACAGTGGTGGGGGTAATTAAAGATATACCTCAAAATTCTCATTTTACTTTTGATATGTTTTTAACACTCGCTGATGGGAGTATGATGTTTGGTGAGGACTGGGAAAGTAGCTGGGGTTGGTGGAATTTTCTGGCATATTTTGAGATGTCGGATAATTTTTCAAAGCCTGATGTAGAGGCTAAAATCTCAGACTTGATGGAAAAATACAAATTTCCTGATGCTCCTAAAACACAATATACGGTCCAAAACATAAAAGATATCCATCTTCATTCCTCACATTTTTTAGGAGACATTCAGCCTCAAAACAGTATTACTTATGTATTGATTTTTTCAGCAATAGGCTTACTTATTTTGCTTATTGCCTGTTTCAATTACATCAATCTTTTAACAGCCAATGCAACCACACGGGGTACTGAAATAGGCATACGAAAAACATTTGGAGCTTCACGTACTCAATTGGCAATGCAATATATTTCAGAATCGATGGTGGTATTTTTTATATCGTTTTGCATTTCACTTATTTTAGTGAGGCTTAGTTTGCCCATGTTTAATGAGATTTCAGGAAAAGACCTGGCCTTTTCATTTCTGACAAATACGAATATTCTACTTAGCCTATTTGGAATGATGGTCATTTTAGGAATTTTGGCAGGTTGGTATCCGGCTTTTGTATTGTCTTCTTATAATCCAAGCAAAGTAATGAAATCGTCTACAAGTGGTATGGGTTCCGGATTTCAAATTAAGAAAATTTTGATAGGGGCACAGTTTACCATTGTTATTGCTCTAATTGCTTGTTCTGCAGTTATGCTGAAGCAAATCCGCTTTATACAGGAAAAAGACCTGGGATTTGATAAGGAAGCTGTCATTACTGCTATATTCGATTATGGCGATGAAGCAAAATACAATACCCTAAAACAAGCACTCCTCAATGAAAATTTTGTTTCCGGTGTTTCTGTTGCAAGCCGTATCCCTTCAGGTACACTAAGTAATCAAGGGGCTGTTAAACCGGAAGGTCAGACTGATGCTCTTCCTATTCAGTATGTTCATGTGACTTTCGATTATTTTAGAACATTAGGAATTAAACCAGTTCAGGGTCGATTATTTGACAGTCAGTTTAAAACAGATGCAACAGAATCCGTAATTCTAAATAAAGCTGCGGTTTCCTATCTGAATTTAATAGGCGATCCTCTGGGACAAACCCTTCAATGCAACTGGCCAAAATCATCCCGGAAAATAGTAGGTATCATTGATGATATTCACTTTGAAACGCTGTATAATAAAGTTAAGCCTGTAGTTTTTGTAATAGATTATAGTCAGGTTTACCACCTTATTGTTAAAGTTAAACCCGGAAATATAGTCAGTTCAATGAATTCCGTTACTCAGATCTGCCAAAATATTTATCCGGATCACGTCATCGAGTTTAGTTTTTTGGACCAAATACTGCAACAGCGCTATGAAAAAGACAGTAAGACGTTTACGTTAATGGGATTCTTTGCAGTTCTGGCTATCATCCTTGCCAGTATGGGTTTATTAGGAATGGCGTCATTCATGATGACCAGTCGCACTAAAGAGATAGGCATTAGAAAAGTTAATGGAGCGACCGTTTCTGAGATTATGCAAATGCTGAATATAAGCTTTGTAAAATGGATGGCATTTGCCTTTGTAATCGCTACTCCAATTGCATTTTATATAATGAACAAATGGATGGATAGCTTTGCCTATAAAACCGTACTTAGTTGGTGGATATTTTTGCTAGCCGGTCTTGTGTCTTTGGCTATTGTATTGCTTACAGTAAGTAGTTTAACTTATAGGGCCGCACGAAGGAATCCGGTGGAGGCGCTGCGTTATGAATAAAATATTAGAATCAAAATGTTTTTGATAATCATGACGTTAAATACATAAAATACATAAAATGTTTTCATACTATATTAAACTTTCATTCAACAGAATAATCAAGAACCTGGCCTTCTCGGGTATTAACATTCTCGGGTTGGCAATTGGGATTGCTTCTTTCTATATTCTATTTATATACGTATCAAACGAAAAAAGCTATGATAAGCATTTTAAGGATTTTAAGAATATATACAGAGTTAGCTCTATACCTGTTGGAAATGATACTGAATGGGCAAGAAGCCTTGGTTTTATTAAAAATGCATCTGCAAATTTCCCTGAAGTAGAGGATGCAACAAATTTTTCATATTGTGCGCTTGGTGAAATTAAGATTAGGGAGAAAATCTTTCAGCAAGAAGACATAATGTCGGTTGACGAAAGTTTCATAAATATTTTCGAGGTGGAAAGCCTGGTTGGGGATTTAGCTGAAATTTCTGAACCTAATACTGCTTTTATTTCTGAAGATTTTGCAAAGAAATATTTCCCAAATGAAAACCCAATCGGTCAAACCATCAAAATAGAAGCCTTACAATATTTTCGTGATGTAGGGGTTTACCAAATTAGAGGGATCGTTAAAAATACACCCCCTAAGACACATTTTAATTATCAGATACTGCTCTCTCAAAAAGGAGCTCTGCAAGAACGATATTCCGACTTACCCAACAGCAAAATCCATTGGGTTTATAATTATTTGAAATTGAAAGGTGATGTTCTGCCTGGTACTGTTGCCGATAAAATTTTATTGGTCTATAATGAAAGTAATTTGCGGCAGGTAAGAGGGCCTCAAGATTATGCTTTCAATTTAATCCCTTTAGAAGATATTCATTTAAATTCAGATTTCCTGTTTGAATTAAAAGAGAGTACCAGTAAAATTAATATTGGTTTGTTTACTGTAATTTCCTTTGTCATATTGCTTGTATCCATTATGAATTTTATCAATTTGAACATTGCTAAACTCATTAAACGATCAAATGAACTGATTATAAGCAGGATTATTGGGGCACAAAAAAGACAGTTGTTAGCACAAATTTTGGTTGAAACATTAATATTTGCCTTGATTTCTATAATTCTCTCATTGCTATTGATAGAACTTTTTAGGCCTCTGATAAAGCAATACTTCGAAATTGACTTTGAGATTTATTATTCCGAACCTGTTATTTACATCTGTATTATTGGTGTTATTGTTTTTTGTGAAGTATTAACGGTTTTATTTGTAAGTTTCTTTTTAGCAGGAAAAAACGCAACAATCAATAGCCTTTATAGGAAAAATGTTTCTTCGGGAAATTTTGTATTAAAATCATTACTTATTTTGCAAACATCAGTGGTTGTTGTATTGATATCGAGCACATTTTTTGTTAACAAGCAAATTAATTTTATTACAAACAAAGCTTTGGGATTTGACAAGGAAAATGTTGTGGTTGTCAATCTGAAAGATTTTTCGAAAGATCCTGCCGTTTTTGTAAATGAGTTAAAAAAACAAAGTCAAATTGTATCTGTTGGATTAACCAGTCAGTATTTTGGATATCCCACACAATCTTTCGGCCTGGAGGGTCTGGGAATTGAGGGTTCTGCAGAATTTGTTTTTGCCAATTACGATTATCTGAAGACTATGGATATTAAATTAATTCATGACTGGATGTCTCCTTCCTCCGATACCATTGAAGGTATGCTTATTAATGAACATTTATATAAAAGATTAATAGAAAAGCATGGAAGCATTGAAAACCTTGAGCTTTTTCAAGATAATAACGATACTGATGCTGAGAATGAGCGAATAAATTTTATTGGCGTTATGGAAGACTTTAATTATAACTCTGCACATGAAGCCGTTGGTGATTTTGCTTTTTTTATAGGCGAATCGAGAAACAGGGCTCGGTTTATACATGTCAGAGTAGAACCGGGTGACTTCAGAGCATCTGTCAGCAATATTAAGGAGGTCTGGAATATCTATTACCCTGGCCAGGAATTCAGCTACTTTTTTATTGATGAAAAAATTGCACAACAGTACAAGGCTGAAACTATTCTTCTGAGGATACTTTTCGTGTTTTCAATTCTTGGTATTTTAATTAGCATTATTGGTATAAGTGCTCTTTCACTTTTTATCTCTCAGCAGAGAACCAAGGAAATCGGTATTCGCAAAGTAAACGGAGCCACCGTTTCTGAAATTATGCAAATGCTAAATATAAGCTTTGTAAAATGGATGATTGTCGCCTTTATAATAGCAACGCCAATAGCTTATTATGCTATGAACAAGTGGTTGGAAAGTTTTGCCTATAAAACTGCACTCAGTTGGTGGATATTTGTTTTAGCCGGGCTTATCTCTTTAGTCATTGTATTACTCACAGTAAGTGGTCTAAGTTATAAAGCCGCTCGAAGGAATCCAATTGAGGCTTTGAGGTATGAATAAATCAATATTTAATGAAGTACAATTGTAAAACTAAATGATATGATAAGCTCAAATATAAAAATTGGCATTCGGAATATTTTAAACAATAAGGTTCATTCCCTTATTAGTATACTGGGTCTTGGCGTGGGACTTGGTTGTATTTTACTCTTATCTTTTCTGTATATACACGAAAATTCATTCGATAGAAATATCCCAAACTATAAACAACTGTACCGCGTTATTCATGGGGATGATTGTCGTACTTCCTATCCCTTAGGTAAGGCTATTAAAGACGATAATCCGCTCATAAACAACTTTTTTAGATATTATGCGGTTTTTGATTTTGAATTAAAAGACAAACAAAACGAAATAATTAAAGAAGATAATTTTGCTTGTGCCGATGCCGCTATTTTCGATTGTCTGGGAATTAATATGAAAATTGGTAGTCCGGCTTCGACTAAAAGCGAAGTGGCCATTTCTGAAGAAACAGCTAAAAAGTATTTCAGCGAGCAAAATTCAATAGGTCAAGTGCTAAAAGTGAGGTTGAATAATCAATTCATAGACTTAACAATTTCAGGAGTTTACGAAAACCTTCCGGCAAACTCTACTTTAAATCCTTATTTTATTGCAGACATTGAATTAACAGAAGAATTATTTGGAAGCAGCAAAAAAATGCTCGGTGAATACGCTTATGCCTATGATGATTTTAGAACGGATTGGGATAAACATAGTTTCAGCACTTACTTGCTTTTAAATAGGAAGGCCAAGCCTGATGATGCAGTAAAAAACATTCAAAAATTTAAAAACCAATATAAAGATGATAAGTATAAATCGATGGATTATAGTCTTCAACCCGTTGCCGATATTTATCTGCAATCAAATGAACTTAACGGGAATCTATTCACACGTCAGGGAAATGCCAATGAACTAAAGTATTACATTTATATTGCGGCATTGATTTTATTTATTGCCATTATCAATTATGTGTTTTTAACCAAAGCAAAAACAAATAAGCGATTAAAAGAAATGGGGGCTAAAAAAGTGTTTGGAGCTTCAAATGCATCAATCCTCAAACAAATCGTATTTGAGTCAAACTTAATCGCCATATTAAGTCTGCTTCCTGCAGCTGTAATTATCTATTATGGTATTCCATTTATTAACAATACATTGGGCCGCACCCTTGATATAGAAATTTTTAATTTGTGGCAAACATGGCTGGTATTTATTGGCATTACACTTTTTACCGGAACAGTATCCGGCTTATTTATCGGAATTAGGGTGGCAAAGGTTTCTCCGATTCTTTTACTAAATGGAAAAACGACCCAAGCACAAATCGGGAATAATTGGAGTAATTCTTTTCTAAGCTTGCACTTTGCCATTTTTATTGTACTAATAATTGGAGTATTTACACTTAAAAAACAAATAAATTATGCGCTAACTAACTTTCAAGCCATCGACATCGAAAATGTAATAATTTGCGAATTAAATTCACCCGAGCTGAGTCAACAATTCAATGTAATTAAAACGGAAGTGGATAAACTTCCCGGAGTAATAAGTACGGCCGGCTCATCCTTTATACCACCCTTTAATTGGTTCTTACCCGTGAGTCTGCAGACGGAGAATGAGAAGGTTCAATTTGATGGACTAATCATGGGGAAAGGAATGATTGAACTTCTTGGAATTACGTTTGTTGAAGGTGAAGATTTTAGTGAATTTCAAGAAAACAGAAATGATATGATTTTTAATGAATCGGCGGCTCTGAAGTATAATTTAAAAGCGGGGGAACTGTTCAATGGATCTTTTTTAATTAAAGGGATCGTGAAGGATTTTAACGGCCACTCACTTCACAGATTAATCCAGCCCATGGTTATTATGCAGCAAAGCCCTCAAAAAATGAGTCTTTTTGCTATTAAAACATCCGGTGTAAATAACAAACTTATAACGGATAAAATTCATCAGCTCTTTCAGCGTATATCTCCAGATAAAATAGTGAATACTTATTCATTGAAAGATCAAGTTAGCCAATTTTACCAACGTGAGGAACAGCAAGCCAAACTTGTAGGTGCCTTTTCATTATTGGCAATTGTGCTATCTGTAATGGGACTTTTTGGTATGACACTAAATACTATTTCACAAAAAACCAAAGAAATCGGAATTCGCAAAGTAAATGGTGCTCAAATAAAAGAAATTTTAATCATGCTCAATAAAGACTTCGTCAAATGGGTGACTATTGCTTTTGTGATTGCAACTCCAATTGCTTATTTATCAATGAATAAATGGCTGGAAAATTTCGCTTACAAAACCACTTTGAGTTGGTGGATATTTGCTTTGGCAGGACTAATGACTTTAAGTATTGCATTACTTACAATTAGTTGGCAAAGTTGGCGAGCAGCTACTCGAAATCCAGTGGAAGCATTGAGGTATGAATAAGGATAGGACGTGTTACGGATAGTAAAAGATCAGAAAAAAGAGAGGTTTATAAAATTGCTGCCAGAACTCCACAATCCTTTACCCAGTTAAAGAAGGCTCTACTATTTTAAAGCGTTTTGTTTTTTAATTCTTCTTTCAATTTTTTAGGAAGCGATTCCACGATTAAATCATAAGAATGATCAATCAATGCTCGCAATAGATTAGTCGAGATGCTGCCATCCATATTTATTGTATTCCAAAGTTGTTTGTTTAAATGGTAACCCGGAATGATTGCCGGATATTTTTCGCGCAATTCGATGGCTCGTTCAGGATCGCATTTTAAACTAATTCGTAAATCGCCATCCAAACTAACAATGGCAAACATTTTATTCTTCACTTTAAATACCAGTGTAACCTGATCGAAAGGGAATCCTTCGGTAACAGCCGTTTTGTTTAAACAATAGATTCTGATTTCTTCTGCATGCATCAGCCAAAATTACATAAAATTGAAAAGCAGCAAATATTTTTTAAACTGATAGAAGAAGGATATACCACAAATTCGGAATTGTTAAATACTATTTTAATTGGGATTCAAACCGAATGTCTTTTTCTGTATTTTTGTTTAGAATTAAAAATAAATCACATAAATTTCGTTATGGAATCACTTAAAATAGGTCAGAATGCTCCTGATTTTGCTTGTGTTAATCAGGATGGCGTTGTGGAACAATTAAGCGACTATCGTGGAAAAAAAGTTGTTTTGTATTTTTATCCAAAAGCAAGCACTCCTGGTTGTACAGCAGAATCTTGCGATTTTAGAGATCATTATCAAGAACTGATTTCAAAAGGATTTGCCGTTATTGGCGTGAGTGCTGATAGTGTAAAAAGACAGAAAAATTTTGCTGAAAAAAATCAATTCCCATTTTCTTTATTAGCGGATGAAAAATTGGAAATCATAAAAGCTTATGGCTGTTGGGGTCCAAAAAAACTCTACGGTAGAGAATACGAAGGAATTTTTCGGAAAACATTTCTGATCGATGAAACAGGAAAAATAGAATTAATCATAGAAAAAGTCAATACCAAAGCTTCAACAAAACAGCTTTTGGATGCCTTGGAATAAAAAAAATAAATAATATGGCAAAAACAGATAATGCGCAAGATATAAACAAGGAGAAATTAAAAGCGCTCCAGCTTACGCTTGATAAAATTGAAAAATCTTACGGAAAAGGAGCGGTAATGAAAATGGGTGATTCTGCTATTGAAGCAATGCCTTTTATCTCTTCGGGTTCTATTGGCTTAGATACCGCTCTAGGTATTGGAGGTTTTCCTCGTGGTAGGGTGGTGGAAATCTATGGTCCGGAATCATCCGGAAAAACTACCTTAGCCATACATGCCATTGCCGAAGCACAAAAAGCCGGAGGTATTGCTGCTTTCATCGATGCAGAGCATGCTTTTGATCGTTTTTATGCTTCTAATTTAGGTGTTGATATCGAAAATCTTTTGATTTCGCAACCGGATAATGGCGAGCAAGCTTTGGAAATTGCAGATAATTTAATTCGCTCAGGCGCTATTGATATTATTGTAATCGACTCTGTTGCAGCACTTACTCCACGTGCCGAAATTGAAGGCGAAATGGGCGATTCTAAAATGGGTTTGCAAGCAAGGTTGATGTCCCAAGCTTTGCGTAAACTTACTGGAACCATCAATAAAACGGGTGCCACTTGTGTTTTTATCAATCAGCTTCGTGAGAAAATTGGTGTGATGTTTGGCAACCCTGAAACAACAACGGGTGGTAATGCCCTTAAATTTTATGCAAGCGTTCGCTTAGATATTCGTAAAATATCAGTAATTAAAGATAAAGACAACGTTATTGGAACTAGAGTTCGAGTAAAAGTGGTTAAAAATAAAGTAGCTCCACCTTTCCGTCAAACTGAATTTGAAATCATGTTTGGACAAGGTATTTCTAAATTGGGCGAGATTGTTGACTTGGGCGTTGAATACGAAATTATTAAAAAAGCCGGAAGTTGGTTTAGCTATGGTGATACAAAACTTGGACAAGGTAGAGACGCCGTTAAATTATTGTTGCAAGACAATCCTGAATTAGCAGATGAACTCGAAGCTAAAATCAAAGTTATTTTGAAAACCTAGTCCTGAATACAGTGCAATAAAAAAGGTCGAGCATTTGCCCGACCTTTATTATGTGTAAACAGAACCTTTTTTGGTTTTTACGAATATTCTTCGCTTAGATTTTTCAAATCGATAACCAATTGTTGAGTGCTAATTTTAAGTTGAGCAAATAATTCGTCCATGCCAACTCCATCTTTTGCTCTTCCTTTTTCTTCAATTGTTCTAGCAATTTCCTCCGATTCTTTGTCGAAAAAATTTGCTGTTACTCCTTTTAAACTATGTGCATTCTTGTATATTTGATCGTAGTCTTTATCTTTAATTAATTGCTCAAGTTTCGCAATTCGATCGGGATATTCTTGAATATAAATCCCAATAATCTCTTTTACTACTTCTTTGTCAAAAATTTCGTAGTTCGAAGCAAAAATTTCCTTGTCAAGCATAATCTTAATTTTTAATACGGGTAAAGATAAATAAATTTGCGTGTCAATTTTCTAAGGAATTTAAAAATGCGTTAAAAATAATTTTCCTTGAATTTATTTACTTTGCTTTTGAGTTTTCGCATTAAGAATATCCATTTGAATCGAATCAAAATCGAATTTAAGTGAACACGAACCGCATCCAGCTGTTGAACAACTTGAACACCCTGCAGCACTTTTATTAATCGGTTGAAAAAACTTAATAATCTTGAGCAACAGATGAATAGCCGTGGCGGCTAAAATAATATAGACAATTGTTTCTTGAATCATAACTAACTAATTAAACTTCCAACTTGATAAACAACAAAGGATAAAATCCAAGCTAAGGCTGTTGAATAAACAACTAAAAACGCAGCCCATTTCCAACTTCCCGATTCTCGTTTAACAGCTGCTACAACCGCAATGCATGGGAAGTAAATCAGCACAAAGATTAAAAACGAAACCGCTACTAAAGGTGTGAAAATAGGTTCTCCTTCTTTTTTACCACTTTCGTATCTCGCATTTTGTAAACGCGTTGTTAATACTTCGGATTCGGTACTTGAATCTGCTTGATAAAGAACACCAATGGTGCTAACCACAATTTCTTTTGCAGCAGCGCCAGCAACCAAACTTACACCCATTTTCCAATCGAAACCCAAAGGTGCGATAGCAGGCTCAATAAATTTTCCAAATTGTCCGATATAACTTCCTGCTTGTCGCTCACTTTCTTTGGCAATCTCTAAAGCATGTATTTCGTTCCATTGATTGACAAGCAAAACTTCTTTTTCACTTGAATCGAATAGGGAATTAGGACTTGATACTGATTCGTATTCTTTTTGAGCTGTGCTGATTAAATGGGTGTAGTCTTTGCTATATTCCACATTTCGTGGAAAATAACCTGCTGCCCAAATTACAATGGAAGCAACCAAAATAATCCCCCCCATTTTTTGTAAATACTGCTTGGCTTTGAACCACATATGTTTGGTCGTATTACGCAAAGTTGGAATACGGTAAGGCGGAAGTTCCATAACAAATGGAGATTCTTTGGCTTTGAAAATCGTTTTCTTAAACAGAATA
Organism: Bacteroidales bacterium; assembly: GCA_016933745.1. Lineage (GTDB taxonomy): Bacteria > Bacteroidota > Bacteroidia > Bacteroidales > UBA12170 > UBA12170. The sequence continues at coordinate 2,439 of JAFGAK010000195.1, read as the reverse complement.
GCTACCAAAATAGCCACCAAAATTCCAAACGAGTAGATGCTAAATAAAACCGTTCCGGCATGATCGGGAAAGAAAGCTGCGATTATCAATATGTAAACTGGCAATCGAGCTGAACACGACATGAATGGATTGATTAGCATGGTTAACAATCGATCGTTGTGGTTTTCGATGGTGCGCGTAGACATAATCGCCGGAACATTGCAGCCAAATCCCATTAATAAGGGAATAAAAGAACGTCCGTGTAACCCAATATTATGCATCAATTTATCCATAATAAAAGCCACGCGTGCCATGTAGCCCGTGTCTTCCATCAAACTGATAAAAAAGAACAAGATGAGAATATTTGGAAGAAAAACAATAACACCACCTACACCGCCTATAATTCCGTCTACTAACAAATCTTTCAGCATGCCATCATTCATGGAGTTGGCGATAAAATTGCTCAGAAAAGCAACACCGCTATCAATCCAATTCATAGGATAAGCGCCAACGTGAAAAGTGGTATAAAACATTAGCCACATAAACCCTAAGAAAATTGGAAAAGCAAATATTTTATTGGTTAGAAAAGTATCGATAATCTGAATTGTTTCCCATTTTTTTGGGGTGCCGGGTTTTAAGGTTTCTTTTAGTGCTCCGGAAATAAAAGCGTATTTTGCATCTGCAATCAAAGATTCAGGATCTTCCTGAAACGTTTTGCGTAAAGTTTGCTGAGCTTTTTTAGTCGCGTGCTTAATCCGGTCGCTATTGAAACAATTGGCAACGCGTTCTTTTGCTTTTTCGTCGTTTTCAAGTAGTTTGATCGATAAAAAGCGCGATGAAATTAAATCGGTTAGATTGTAATTTTCTTTTTGTTTGATTTCTTTCTGAATTTGCTGAATCGCCTCTTCGATATAGGTGCCGTAATTGATATGGATATGTCGAACTGTTTTGTTTCGATCTTCGAAAACGTCAATAATCGTGTCGAACAATTCTTCTAAGCCTTTTCCTCGTTTTCCAATAGTAGGAACCATCGGAACTCCAATCATTTTGCTTAATGCATCGTAATTGAAGTCGTCACCGCGTTTGAGCAATTCATCCCACATGTTTAATGCCACTACCACTTTGATATCCATATCAATCAATTGGGTAGTAAGAAATAAATTTCGCTCTAAATTGGAACTGTCGATTACATTAATTACCACATCAGGCGTATGTTCAAATATATAATTCTGCACATACAGTTCTTCGGGTGTGTAATAGGTTATGGAATAAGTTCCGGGTAAATCAACAATATTAAATTGATATCCATTTTGGTAAAAGCGGGCATCTTTTGCCGAAACTGTAACTCCGGTGTAATTTCCAACATGCTCTTTGGAACCGGAAGCATAGTTAAATAAACTAGTTTTTCCGCTATTTGGATTGCCTACTAAAGCAATATTGATAATCTTATCTTTTCGAATTCGTCCGCGCTTTAATCCTCCATCGTCGGTAGTTCCTTGGTAAGCATTTTTCTTAATCCGACCCGGTTCGTGTTCGTAAATAACATCGATCATTTTGGATTCTAGAGCACGCAAAGAAATGTCGTAACCCATGATTTGGTATTCGATGGGATCTTGAAGTGGAGCTTTTTTTACGACAGTTACTTTTTTACCTACTACAAAACCCATCTCGATGATGCGCTTCCGAAATGCACCTCGTCCTTTTACCTTTACGATTATGCCGGATTCTCCTTGTGTAAGATCTAAAAGCGATTTCATCACCAATTAATTTGAAGCAAAAGTAGACTAAACAAAGGATGTAGAATCTTTAAATCAGGAAAATACCCATAAATTGGGATGGTAAAACAAAGGTTTTAATTTTGTTTTTTGAAAAGGATTTGATGAATGGCTTTTTGAGCATTCAATAAACGGATTCCCCAGTGATTTTCAAAAAATTTCTTGCATTCGAAAACGGCATTTTCGCGTGCCGTTTGGGTGTTTTTGGCATACAAGATTTCGAAGTCTTTTAAATCTTGATATACATCGGTTAAATTATCAGCAATACTCCCTTGGGTAGCTTCTGTATCATCAGAAAACTCCGCGAAATAATAGGAATCGTCTGGCTTAATTTTATTTCGAAGAGAATTGAAAATAATTTCCCACGTTTCGGCTGTTACATAGCGTTCAACATACGAATCATCAGCCACTTCGATATCCGGAAGTAAAGAGCCTTTTAAGTAGAGTAAGGGGATAATTTTCTGAAAATAATTTAAAATGTCTTTTTTTGAATAGGTGTCGATTTTTTCAATAAACAGACAGTATTCGTGCGAAACGGTTAAGAGTTCCAAAACACTTCTCGATTGGGTTAAATTCTCTGAATTATTCATTTTACTTGTATTGATCTTTTTTAAAACCGAAAAACTAATGTAAAAAAAAACTCCGAATAATCGAAGTTTTTATGCTTATTGTAGAAGAGGAGTTA
>JAFGAK010000194.1 GCA_016933745.1 Bacteroidales bacterium | reverse complement strand
TGTTTTGAGTTCGGCTTGCATAAAACGATGGAATATTTCCTTTTGTTTCGCTTTTGGAATCCCAATTCCGGTATCTCTTACAAATACTTGAAGTGTGTTTTCAGCTTTTAGTATGATCCAGCCAAACTCAATAAAGCCTTGATGTGTAAATTTTAAAGCATTGCTTAGGAGGTTGATTATGATTTGCTTTAAACGTAGTTCATCTGTTTTAATATAAAGGGAGCCGTTCCCATGATTCGATTTCATGTGTAGCTTTAATCCTTTGTCTTTCGCTTGTAGTTCGAACATGCTTAACAGATCGTTGAAGGTTTCGCATAGATTGACACGTTCGTAATTTAGGCTAATTTGTCCGGCTTCAATCTTCGATATGTCGATGATATCATTAATGATCGTCATCAATTGATTTCCATTTTGGCGAATGATGCGAATAAAATGTTGCTTCTCGTCATTTGAAATATCAACCTCTCCAAGTAAATCGGAAAAGCCAATAATGGAATTCATGGGCGTGCGTATTTCATGACTCATATTGGCTAAGAAAGCAGATTTAAGTTGTTCACTTTCAATTGCTTTTTCCTTGGCAGAATGAAGGTCTTGTTCTGCTTTTTTTAATTTCGTAATGTCTCGAACAATAATAAGTAAATGAGGTTTATGATTGTATTTGAGTAGTCGCCCTTTTACGTTCACATAGAATCTTTTATTGTTTTTTGTTACATCGATTGATTCACCTTCAAACATTTTATCATAATCGTTATTCAAATGACTAATAACATCTGCAAAACTGTGATTTCTAACAGGATGGATATATCTGGATGTATTTGTTTGAGTGAATTCGGTGTAGGTATAACCATACATTTGTTGTGCCATCTGGTTGACTTCAACAATTTCTTCTTGCATGTTATAAATAATAACACCATCTAAAATCGAATCGAAGATATGACGGTAACGTTGTTCACTTTCTTCGAGTGCATTTTGAGCGCTTTTCCGATTGGTAATATCTCTATTCACAAGAATTAAAGAGAGTGGTTTATCAAATTTATCGTAGAGGATTTTAGCGGTTAATTCGATGGGAATCGTATTTTTATTTTTCTTCAATCCATTTAATTCGTCCTGATAGTAACCATAAAGTTCAATTTTGTCTAAGATATACGAAAGAAGTTGCTCTGCATTGTAATTTTTCGTCCATAATTTATGAATACTCTGACCGATAATTTCTTCTCTTTTATAACCATAAATACGCTCAGAGGCATCACTCCAAGATGTAATTTCGCCATCGAAATTAGCAATGATGACGCCATCGTTCATTTGAGAAATAATTTCGTTCGACTGACGAAGACTTTCTCCTTTTTTGATATCCTCCGAAATATCCGTTAAGAGACCGTAAAAGTGGGTAATATTTCCATCAGAATTGTACTGCACCGTGGTGCGGTCGTTAATCCATTTTATTTCTCCGCTTTTTGTAATAATACGATAGGGACTGTGAGTGAAGTTTTTTCTCATTTGTTCCGTTAAGTCCGTCGTTTCTTGTTTTAATCTTTCTACATCATCGGCATGAATAAGTTGTCGATAATTAATTCCTTTCTTATAAAAATCCTGTGTGGTATAACCAAATAAATTTTCAGCATTATCAGATATAAATTCAATTGGACTGTCGGTTTCGTTTCGCCATAAGATGGCAACCATGCCGCTCATATTTAGTATCCTGCTTACTTCTTCTTTATTTGAAATGTCTTCACCGGAACAAATGGTGCCAACCACTTCTCCAGTTTCGTTTCGGAGCAAACTGTTGCGCCAAGCGATTAATTTCTCTGTTCCTCCGCCTGTTTTAATTGCGTTTTCGTTGTAGTCTTTATTTAGTTCTCCTATAGAAATCGAGTTTTTATATTGATTTTGCAGTGATTCCTTATTGCTTGAAGGAATAAAATGCTGAAACCAGTTTTTTCCAATTATTTCATTTTCAGATAGCTCAAGCACTTGGCAGCCTTTTTTGTTGATAGCTGTAATGATTCCATTGGGATCCAATACCAGCATGATCATACTTGCTACATCAAAATATTGCAAAGCACGTTGGTGTTCCTTGGCAATGAGTTTTTCGGCTTTCACTTTTTCGGTTATATCTAATAATTGCGCAATAGTTTGCGGTTTTTGATTAGATGTTATTATGACAGAAGAATGAATTTCTACCAAGCGTATTTCTCCATTCTTTTTCAGTACATCAAAGGTGTATGCACTTGGAACATTTTTTCCTGATTGTCTTTCCTGATAACGTTTCGCTACAATTTTGGCGCTTTCCGGGGTCAGAATCATTCTAAAATCATTTCCTGTTAATTCATCTTTGGTATAGCCGCTAATTTCACAAAGTTTATTATTCACATAATCAAATCGATACTGATCATCGATTAAGCAAATTCCTTCGTGCGAATTATTTACAATCGCTTTGTAATGGTTATCTTTTTCGAAAAGCGCTTTTTGTATGGCAACAAATTCCGTAATGTCTTTGGTAATTAGCAAGAAATAATCTTGATTATTTAAATGAATTTTTTTTGCAGAAACCAACGCATGTACTTGGATTCCGTTCTGTAAAGAAAAGACGACTTGATGATTTGTTATTTCTTGATTCAGGGTTAACTTTTGTGTGAAAAAATCGCGATCTTCTGCTTGAGACCAAAGTTTTAAATCAAATGTTGACTTCCCAATTATTTCTTCTTTAGATAAACCGACTATATTTGTAAACTTTTCATTCACATTAACATAAGTCCAATTTTTGATCTCCATAATTGCGAGCGCATCCGGACTTTTAGTAAAAATACTCTGAAATTTTTCTTCACTAGCTGCTAGTTCATCCTGGGCTTGTTTAATTTGAGTGATGTCGCGTGTTACCGTAATTAAATGCAGTTCATGATTTAGCTCGATAAGCGCCGAAGACAATAAGCAGTATCTAATTCGATTTCCTTTCATCGAAAGGCTGGCTTCAAAATTATTAATGAAACCATTTTTCTTCAACTGCTGATAATAAGACAAGCTTGTAATCGATTTAGGCCAAATACCAAGAACATCTGGTGTTTTCCCAATTAATTCCTCTCGGCTATAACCTGTGTATTTTAAAAAGTGTTCATTAAAATCAACAAAAGTAGCATCAGAAACCCGATTGATATGCACGGCATCCGGAATATTCATAAATGCTTGCCGAAACCGTTCTTCGCTAATTTTAAGTTTTTGAGCGTGTTCTTTAATTTCTGTAATGTCTTTACTACTTACAATATACTGATCCTTTCCTTGAAACTGAATTAAATTGGCCGAGATCAATGCTTCTCTTACCATACCTTTTTTTGCACGAACGGTGGCAGGGAAATCTTTAATTTCTTTGTGCTCATGGAGGTTTTTTAAGAAGGTTAATCGTTGTTGTTCGTCCACCCACAACCCGAGTTCATTGGCTGTTTTGGTATTGATATCATAGTCGGAATAGCCGGTTGATCTTTTAAAAGCAGAGTTAACGTATGTAAATCGATTATCGCTAACTCTACTTATCGATATAGAATCCGGATTTAAAGCAAGTGCATCTTTAAACAAGCGTTCATTAACCAAAAGTTTACTCATGTCTTCTGTGGACATTGCGCCTGTATATTTCTGATCAAGGGGATTGAAATTTACATTTAACTTTTGATGAATTAATTTTCTGGTTCCATCTTTGGAAGTGAACTCTGTACTTGCTTCAAATTGCTTTTTTCCTTCGTAAAAGTCTCTTAATTGAAAGTAATAAACTTTAAGGGAGTTCTGGGTGTATATAGCCGTCAGATTTTCTGTTAAATCCTCTAAACTTTCATATTGGAAAAGAGATAAAACGGCTTGATTAATGGCTTCAATTTTACTTAATGCAATGCATTTTTGGAATTCTTCGGGATTATTTTTTAGGTATTCAATTAAATGAACAATATTTTTAGATCGCAGTGTTTCAAAATAATCATAAAGATCGGTTAGATTAAGAATCCACAAAGGTACTGGCGACTGATCAAACACAAACTGTAAGGAAGTTGAATCAATAGTTCTTTTCATTCATTATGGTTTTTCAGTACAATATTTGAGGAATAATCGTCGCTGCAATTTACAATTTTTTCTTTTAGATTGATGCGATTTGCTTTGTTAAAAATCTTCATCTAGCGGAAGTGTAGGAATGGGAGGTTCTAAATTCGTTGATAGAAGTTGTTTGGAATTCG
>JAFGAK010000012.1 GCA_016933745.1 Bacteroidales bacterium | reverse complement strand
AGCAAGTTTTTATATACTTTCCCTTGTTTTTTATCTTCATGATCGCCAATAACCAAACTGGTACAATCCGCAGTTAGTCCGCATTTTAAAGCGGATGCAATTCTTGGAGCTACATCGCGACCAATCGCGCTAGCACCAAAAAGAACGATTTCCGGCTTTTGCTCTTTAAATAATTGAATTAATAATTTAGCATGAGGTCCGGTAGTGTATGGAAACAATTTAGCATGATCTGCTGTGTGCAGAACATCTACTCCATAGGGAAAGATCTCTTTTTCAATTCCTTTTAAATTACTGCCAATGGCAATGGCTTCTAGTTTGATACCTAATTCATCGGCCAAGGAGCGACCTTTGGTTAAAAGCTCCAAACTAACATCAGCGATATGTCCTTCTTCAGTAATTTCACAATAAACAAATATATTATTCACTTTCGTAGATTTTAAATTAGTACAGAACGATTAACCAATAATATGGCTATCTAATAATTCTTTCATTAACTCATTCATTTCTTCGTTGCTTGTTCCTAAAACTTTGGAGTCTTTGGATTGAAAAACAACATTTTCGATGGTTTTAACTTTGGTTGGCGAACCCGACAAACCCAATGCTTCTACATCGGCATGAATATCTTCAACAGTCCATTCTTCGATGTTTAAATAAGGACGTTCTGAATGCAAATGGGTATAATCTTTGGTTTCGTTCTGCAATTCAGTCAATGTTTTTGCATGCTTGAATTTCATCAAACTTTTTGCTTTTCTAGGCCTACAAGCAGGCGCTGAACCATGAACGGTTACAGCCAATGGAAAAGGAGCTCTTACGGTTTCTACTCCGCGATCGAGTCGTCTTTTAATTGTAATACTATCGTTGTTAACTGCTACTAACTCTTCGGCATACGTTACTTGAGGAATTCCTAATTTTTCGGCAGTTTGTGGTCCTACTTGTGCTGTATCGCCATCAATTGCTTGACGACCTGCAACAACCAGATGAAACGGAGCTAATTTCTTAACCGCCAATGAAATTGCATACGAAGTTGCTAATGTGTCGCTTCCAGCAAATTTCCGATCGGTAATTAAATAACCTTTATCAGCTCCTCTGTACACCGACTCTCGAATAATTTCTGCAGCCCGAAACGGCCCCATTGTAAGGACAACAACCTCAGCATCTTTTATTTGATCTTTCACACGAAGGGCAAATTCCAAAGCATTTAAGTCTTCCGGATTGTAAATAGCCGGTAGCGCAGCTCGGTTAACAGTGCCATCTGCTTTCATAGCATCTTTGCCAACATTTCTTGTGTCTGGAACTTGTTTGGCAAGCACAATAATTTTAAAACTCATTCGCTATAGTATTTATTTTTAGTAGTTTAAGTTTTCGAATAATTTAAGTTAAAATTCTAAACTAATTTTTAAAATTTTCGAAACGGTGACAAATGTAAAAATAAAGGGTAAATCCACAAAATTTAGTGGATAATAATGGCTATAATGTTTGTTAAAATAGCTTATT
>JAFGAK010000193.1 GCA_016933745.1 Bacteroidales bacterium | reverse complement strand
AGATTGTGTAAAAAGCTGCCAACAACAATTTCAATCGAAGCCCATAATCCACCAATGACGGCCGCTTTTAGCCATTTATCTGAAAGTTGGGAGCTGATTTTTGAGTTCAATATTCTACAATCTTATTTATTATTTTTCACAATCTAAAAGGTGGTTGATTAAATTTTGACACTAAATCAATCAAGGCAAAACGACCAATCCGAAACTTTTGCAAAGAAATTGATTTTTATTCAATCGCTCTTTACTTTTTTATCGAAATATGCTAAATACAAATTATCATTTTATCTTTTGATATAATTTTGGTATTCACTAATTTAGCCAAAAGCAATTTATTTACATTAAAAATAGCATGCACAGTAATAGAAAATATTCTTGGATATTTTGGACTATATTCACATTGATTAGTTTGTTTTTTCTAAACTTACTACTTGTGCATTTTGAACAAAGTGTACCAGAATCAGGAATTCATACTTTAGGTGATGCAATTTGGTATATGTTAGTGAGTTTAACCTCTGTGGGTTATGGTGATAAAGTCCCTTTAAGTGCAGGTGGACGTGTTATTGGATACATTTACATTATTTCGAGTTTAGGTGTTTTAGGCGTATTGATAAGTAGTATTTCATCAAATATTATTACGATGATAGAAGAAAAGAAATTAGGGTTTCAAGGCTGTAGTTTTGAAGACCATATAATTGTGATTGGATGGAACGATTTTAGCAGGATGGTGGTTGAGGAAGTGTATTCTACCATGCGGAAATTTGCCATTGTTACTGACAGAAAAGACGATATTGATCTAATTTACGAAGCCTACCGGAAAAAACGTGCTTTCGGTTTGTTTGCAGATTATCATAATTTCGATATACTGGAAAAAGCTAATCCACGTAAAGCTTCCGAAGTTTTTGTGAATTTTGGTAACGATACGGACACTTTACTGTATGTGATCAATTTTAAAAAAAAATATCCTGAACCTGATATCATTGTATCCATCGAAAATTCGAAACTGAAAGACACTTTCTTAGCTGCAGGTGTTAAATATGTTATTTCGAGAAATGAAATCGCTTCTAAGTTAGTGGCAAGTTATATTTTTGAGCCCGATGTGGCAGAGCTAAATCAGGATTTGTTAAGTGCTGCTACTACAAGCGATGAGTTTGATAATCAGGAATATAAAGTCATCGACCAAAATCCATACCTCAATAAAGACTATATTGATGCTTTTATAGATGTAAAACTAAAATACGATTGCGTTTTACTAGGTGTTTCAAAAACGATTGCAGGCGAAAGAATCCTTTATAAAAATCCATCAAAAGGATTGAAAATTGAGCTCGGAGATCATGTATTATTGATGACCAACGGAGAAACGAAAAAGAGAATTGAAATTGATTTTGGTATTTTCGAAGGAAGAATTTAGTTATTTAAAATACCGTAGCTTGCCATTAATTTCTATTTTTGACTTAATTTCTAAAATGGACAAATGAAAGAAACGGTTAAAGAATTAGCTAAAACATATTTGAAAGATATTGTCGCTTTGCGAAGAGAATTTCATCAGCATCCGGAGTTAGCTTTTGAAGAAGTAGAAACGGCCCAAAGAATTGCAAATTTCTTACGATCACAAGGTATTGAATTTACCGAAAAAGTCGCAAAAACTGGTATTGTAGGATTAATCAAAGGGAAAAATCCGCACTCAAAAACCATAGCTTTACGCGCCGATATGGATGCATTGCCAATTCAAGAGGCAAATGAAGTACCGTATAAATCAATTAACTTAGGTAAAATGCATGCATGTGGGCACGATGTTCACATGGCTTCGCTACTTGGAACTTTAACGATATTAAATCAACTAAAAGATAAATTTGAAGGAAGTGTAAAGTTTCTTTTTCAACCATCGGAAGAACAATATCCTGGAGGTGCAAGTGTTATGATCGCCGAAGGCGTTTTGGAAAACCCCAGGCCACAGAGTATTTTCGGTCAACATGTATATCCTGAGTTGAAAGTGGGTGAAGTAGGATTTAGACCAGGAAAATACATGGCTTCGACGGATGAAGTTTATCTCACTGTTAAAGGAAAAGGAGGACATGGAGCTTTGCCGCATACCGTGATTGATCCTGTTTTGATCGCTTCTCATATTGTGGTTGCCATGCAACAAATTGTAAGCAGATCGGCAGTTTCTACCATTCCAACTGTTGTCTCTTTTGGTAAAATTAGTGGTAATGGAAAAACGAATATCATACCGGATAAAGTTGAATTAGAAGGTATTATTCGAACTTTTGATGAAAATTGGAGAGAAGAAATAAAACAAAAGATTGAAAAAATTGCTAAGTCGATTGCACAAGGAATGGGTGGCGATTGCGATGTAAGGATTGATAAAGGTTATCCATACGTTTACAATAACCCGGAGTTGACAGCCAAAGCAATAGATGCGGCACAAGAATTTCTAGGGAAAGAAAACGTACATGAATTAGATATGCGATTAACCGCCGAGGATTTTGCTTTTTATACACAAATAATTCCAGGTTGCTTTTATCGGCTTGGTGTTGCTGCTAAAAATAGTACAGAAACATTGAATTTGCATTCAAGTGTATTTAACGTGGATGAAGCTAGTCTTGAAACCGGAGTGGGATTAATGACTTGGTTAGCTTTAAAAGAACTTGCTACCGTCTGATATTTAGATTGTAATTGATCTTATTTGACGAGGTAAAACATGGTAATTGTTTGAAAACTTTATATACTTTTGTAAGATAACTCCACTTAACTATGATAAAAAATAAGCCACTCGTTCTTATTGTAGATGATTCTCCGAATAACCAACGCATTATTGGAACTATATTATCTTCAAAAAATTACAATTTAGCATATGCACTTAGTGGTCAGGAAGCACTCGATTTTATCGATAAAAAAACTCCTGATTTAATTCTTTTGGATATTATGATGCCCGGAATGGATGGTTTTGAAGTGAAATCAATTCTGAATAAAGATGCTATCAAAAGAGAAATTCCTGTAATCTTTATCACAGCGCTTGAAGAGCCGGAAAATAAAGTGAAAGGGTTTGAACTTGGAGGACGAGATTATTTAGTAAAACCGATAAATAAGTTGGAGGTACTTGCACGTGTAAAAGCGCATCTTTTGATTAAAGAACAAAGTATGCAACTGATTGAAGCAAATAAAAAATTACAAAAAGCAAACCAAACCCGCGATAAAATTTTCTCTGTAATTTCTCACGATTTAAGGACTTCTGTTGGTAATATGAGAAATGTATTCCGGTTTATGTTAGACGGAATGGTAGATCCAGTGGAAGACCGTGATATTATTTTTGATGCAGAAATAACTTCGCGACATACTTTTAATCTCCTCGAAAACTTATTGTATTGGGCTAAATCACAACAAGGAAATATTAAGATTCATCAAGAAATGGTGGATGTAGAAGAAGCGGTTTCAGATGTTTTTGATCAAGAAATGGGTTCTGCCATAAACAAGTCTATCAAACTAATTAAAGACATTGAACCGAGCTTAATGGTATATGCCGATCGAATTACACTTAATATCATTTTGCGTAATCTATTGATCAATGCCATTAAATTTACTCCCGAGGAGGGTGAAATTTCGATAATTGCTAAGGAAGAAACAGACGGTGTTCATATTTCAGTTCATGACAATGGAATGGGGATGAGTAGAGATGATATTGCCAAGATATT
>JAFGAK010000192.1 GCA_016933745.1 Bacteroidales bacterium | reverse complement strand
CGTCTTCCAAATCGTTGATTAACTCCAGCTTATACTCATCGCCTTTGGCTGTAAAATAATCTACTGCTTCTTGCTTGCTAACTTCTTTACGAGTGTATTTTTGTTTTTCTTTGGCTAACTCTAGAATTTTCTGTTCAATTTTATCAAAATCTGATTCAGAAATGGAATAATCCATAAAATCGATATCGTAATAAAATCCATTTTCAATATCAGGGCCAATCCCAAATTTCACACCCGGATAGAATTGTTCAATGGCTTCGGCCATCAAATGTGCAGATGAATGCCACATGGCAGCTTTGCCTTCCGTATCGTTCCACGTAAGAAACTGAACTTTTGCATCTGCATCAATTGCTCTTGAAGCATCTATAACTTGTCCGTTAACTTTAGCAGCCAACACGTTGCGCGCCAGGCCTTCGCTGATATCTAAAGCGACATCGTAAGAAGTACTGCCTTTCGGCATCTGCTTTACTGAACCATCGGGTAATGTGATATTTATCATGATTTTCTTATCAAAATTTAAGCCTGCAAAGATAGTAAAAATGTTTAAACAACTCTTTCAAAACTTATAATTACAGGTGCTTTTCGAAAATTAAGGAATGTGTTCTGCTTTTTACTCTACTAAACCTCTTCCGGCTTTCTTAATTTTTCCGGATGTTTTTAGTTCGATAATAAGGTTGTCAAGGATTCCGTTGATGAAAATTTTACTTTTCGGAGTAGAAAAATACTTCGAAATTTCGATGTATTCATTCATGGTTACTTTTACCGGAATGGAAGGCATTTCAACCAACTCGACCAAAGCCATTCGTAGTATTAACAAGTCCATCATAGCGACACGATCGATTTCCCAATTCACTATTTTGGGCTTAATTAATTCCATGTATTCTTTTTCGTACTGAATCGTTTTTGCAAAAAGCTTCTTGGCAAAAGTTATATCCTGACTGCCTTCTTCGTCAGCTTCGTCTTTAAAAAGCGAAGGCAAAGGTTTAGTTGCTGACCACGATTGCTTGTAAGAAGAGATCGTCATCAAAACCAATTGTGCAACTAAATAATAATCGTCGGTCCAGTTAAGGTTGATTTCTTCGAAATAAAAATGCAGTGTTTCATTAGCAATAATTACTTGCTCGAAAAGGGTTTCAACAAGCAATTTATCTGCTTTGTAGCTTGTTTCCTTTTCGTCCATATAAGATTGATAAATTTCGCTTTCGCGAATTTGATTGTAAATCTTACGAACCAATTCTAGCTCGCTTTTCCAATTTACATGAATTGCATCAGTTTGTTTAGCTAAATCTTTATTTTCAGCTAGTTGAACAAGAAAAGCGTTGTTAATGAATTTTTGATTGGGGTTTAATTCTTCGGTAGAAGGATAGAATTTTTTCTTTGCTTCCAACATTCTTTCTTCGGCAAAATCTTTAATCTCGACCAAAAGAGACAGTTGATAAACAAACAAATCATACATTTTCCCAAAATGTTTTAGCAATTGCTTTTCACCTTTGTAAGGATCATTCTCTTTTTCGAGTGAATAAGCGTAGAGAGCTTGAAGCACTTTGATTCTAATGTGTCTTCTGTTAAGCATAAAAAATGAACTTTTAATGAAGCGGCAAAATTACTCTTTTTTCCTAAAAGCACCTCTATAAATTGCAAGGAAATTAGCGAAAACCAGATTCTGTTTTTTCTGAAAAAAGAAATCATTACATTTGCTAAGCATTAAACACTATTTAAGAATGGACGAATCTTTTTTGAAAGGGAAGCAGGAGGATATATATTCACAAGCTATTCGTGCCGGTAAGCGCACTTATTTTTTTGATGTTAAGGCAACTAAATCCAGCGAGATGTATTTGACCATAACAGAAAGCAAACGCATTTATGAAAATGGCGACGGCAAATATCATTACGAAAAACATAAAATCTTTTTATTTAAAGAAGATTTTGAAAAATTTAGAGATGGCTTAGATGAAGTCATCCGTTTTATTACAAACGGCGAAAAATCAGAGGATGTTCTCCCAGCAGATCATCTGAAGGAGGAAGAAGAAAACCAACTAAAGATTCATTCTGAAGTTACCTTTGAAGATTTGAATTGATTTTTAGAGTAAGCGAAGGCTAAATCATTCAAAAAATTTTCTTTTTCGATTTATTTCCAATTGATCAAGCCTTGGATTGTTAATAAATTTTGCCTGCAAAAATGGATTAAATTGTACTTTTGCACAAACAAAAATTTATGGGGAAAATAATATCAATAGCAAATCAAAAAGGTGGTGTAGGAAAAACTACAACAGCTATCAATTTAGCTGCAGGACTTGCTGTATTAGAGCACAAAACTCTTTTGATTGATGCGGATCCGCAGGCTAATTCAACCTCAGGTCTAGGTTTCGATCCCAAAAACATCAGCACCAGCATTTACGAGTGCATTATGGACAATGTGAATCCAAAAGACATTGTTTTGGAAACGCAAACTCCTTATTTATATTTACTGCCCGCACACATCGATTTAGTTGGTGCAGAAATTGAATTGATCAATTTACCTCAACGTGAGCATCGTTTAGAAAAAAGCTTAGAAGGCATCAAAGATGAATATGATTTTATCATCATCGATTGCTCGCCTTCTTTAGGCCTGATTACCATCAATGCGCTTGCAGCTTCCAATTCGGTGATTGTTCCCGTTCAATGTGAGTATTTTGCCCTCGAAGGATTAGGCAAATTACTCAATACCATTAAAATTGTTCAATCCAGATTAAACCCACAATTAGATATTGAAGGCATTCTACTTACGATGTACGATTCTCGTTTGCGCTTATCCAAACAAGTGGTAAAAGAGGTAAAAACTCATTTTCAATCAATGGTATTCAAAACCATTATTAGCAGAAATACGAAATTAGGAGAAGCTCCGAGTTTTGGCGAAACGGCAATCATGCACGACGCAAGCAGTTCAGGTGCGATTAATTATCTTAATTTAGCACGTGAAATTTTGCAAAAGAACAACATGACGAGCTTAACGGCCAAGAATAAAAACAAATAAATATGAGCAAGAAGCAAGCAATGGGAAGAGGCCTTGATGCCATTTTAGGAAGCCCTGAAACCGACATTACATCGAAGGATATTTCCGGCAACTATGTTGTTGGTGCTGTTGCGGAACTTGCTATTAGCCAAATCGAAGCAAATCCATTTCAACCTAGAAATGAGTTTGAAGACGAAGCCTTGATGGAATTAGCCGACAGCATTCAAAAACAAGGAATTATCCAGCCAATTACTGTTCGTAAAATGGGTCTTGATAAATACCAATTGATTTCGGGTGAGCGTAGATTAAGAGCTTCTAAGATGGCCGGATTGAATAAAATTCCGGCTTTTATTCGCGTTGCCAACGATGAACAAATGCTAGAAATGGCTTTGGTAGAGAATATTCAACGCGAAAATTTAAATGCCATCGAAATTGCGATCAGCTACACACGTCTGATTGAAGAGTGCAAAATTACTCAAGAAGAATTAAGCAACCGAGTAGGCAAAAAACGCTCTACGATTTCCAATTATATCCGATTATTAAAACTGCCTGCCGAAGTTCAAATTGCTTTATCGCAAAACCAAATTAGCATGGGTCATGCTCGCAGTTTAATTAGCATCGAAGACCTAGGAGTTCAACTTCGAATCCTAGAATCCATTATTTCCAAAGATCTTTCTGTTCGTGAAACAGAAAGTTTGGTAAAAGAATTAATCAATCCTATTGATAAAATTGAACGAAAGAAAAGCACCTATTTACCTTCTAATTATTTAAGTTACCGCAATCAATTGAATAGTTTGCTTTCTTCGCGAGTAGAATTAAAAAAGAATGCAAAAGGAGGCGGTAAAATCACAATCCCCTATTCCGGCGAAGCCGATTTAATCCGTATCATTTCTTTACTTGAACAGTAAGAGATAAATACAATGAATTTTAGTACATTACATAAAGCAAAAAAACAAAACCTTCGTCGAAGTAAAGAAGCTATTTTCGGACTGATGCTTTTGCTCACTTCCTTTATCAGCTTTGCTCAAGAAGTTGATGAACAGAGCGATGTTGTACTAAAAAAAGAAAAAACCATTAAGCACCGTTATTTTGAAGGGCACAAACCAACTAAGGCCATGTGGATGTCGGCAGCATTGCCGGGATTAGGTCAATATTACAATCAGAAATACTGGAAAATACCAATTGTTTATACCGGATTTAGCACGCTTGCTTATTTCTCGATCATTAACCGACAGGAGTATGTAAAATATCGAGATGCTTATTCTATAAAAACTACCTCGGAAATTATTCCTGATGAAGCCATTTACAATTATTCTGAAAGTCAACTCTTAAGCTTACGCGAATATTATCAATCGAATCTAGAATTGAATTACATTTTATTTGGCGCTTTTTATTTGCTTCAGATTATTGACGCAACCGTAGATGCGCATTTTTACGATTACGATATCAACGACAATCTCACGATTGGAATCGATCCGATTCTTTATCAAAACCAGAATCAATTTCAAGCAACTCCTGGTTTTAAAGTTCGTTGGACTTTTGGTAAACCTTAATTTTTTATGGAAAACACACAAGCTAAATACTTAAAAATTGCTTTACTTGGCTATGGTAAAATGGGCCATGAAATAGAAGCTATTGCCAAAGATGCAGGACATAAAATTGCACTAATTATTGATACACATGCCGACTGGCAAGAAAAAGAATCCTTACTGAACAAGGTGGATGTAGCTATCGACTTTAGTCTTCCGGAATCAGCAGTCTCTAATATTAAAAAATGCTTTGCTGCCAAAGTCCCTATTGTGGTTGGAACAACCGGTTGGTATTCTGAATTTGAAGCGATTAAGAATCTTTGCATGGAAGAAAAAAACACCTTGTTTTACGCAAGTAATTTTAGCTTGGGGGTAAACATTTTCTCTGCAGTGAATACTAAATTGGCCGAAATCATGAATCGATTTCCGGATTATCGCGTTAGCCTAAAGGAAACGCATCACACCCAGAAATTAGATGCTCCAAGTGGAACCGCCATTACTTTAGCTGAAGGAATTATTCGTAAAACTGAAAAGCTGAAAAGCTGGGAATTGGTTGAAAACAAATCTCCGGAACAACTAGCTAAAGATCTATTGCCTATTACGGCTATTCGAGAAGAGCAAGTACCTGGCACACATGAGATTGTTTACCATTCAGAAGTTGACTTTATCGAAATTAAACACGAAGCCAAAAACAGAAAGGGCTTTGCAAAAGGAGCAGTATTAGCAGCAGAATGGATCGTTGGGAAAACAGGGCTTTTTACAATGAATGATTTGTTGGCATTGTAGAAACAAACTAATTTGCAGCAATTTGAACGTGCCTGCTCACTTGCTTAACAAAATTTAATAGTAATAATTTGCTACTTCAAAGCAAATACAAGACTTTTGCACTTCTAACTAAAGTATACAAATGGACCTTTTACTTTTTATTTTGAGCCTACCGGTTCTATTTACCATTCCAGCTTTATTTGCCTATAAATTAATTGAGAAAGCGGGCATTCCCGGATGGAAAATCCTGATTCCTTACTACAATCTTTATGTATTGGTTAAACTAACCGAAAGATCGTACTGGTGGTATTTATGGTTAATAATCCCTTTTATTAATGTATTTACCTTTGTCCTTTTACTGATTGAATTTATTAAAGGATTTGGCAAAACCGCCATGCAAGATCAGGTTTTGGTGACTCTTTTTCCCTTTTTCTATTTGCCTTGGCTAAGCATGCAGAAGATTCAATGGGTTGAATTAGCTGACCGACCAAAAATAAAAAAATCGATGACCAGAGAATGGGTGGATGCGATTGTATTTGCAGTTATCGCAGCCTCCATCATCCGAATTTTCTTGGTGGAAGCTTATACGATACCTACTTCTTCAATGGAGAAATCTTTACTTGTAGGAGATTTTTTATTCGTAAGTAAAATGGCCTACGGACCTAAGAGTCCACAAACACCAATTGCATTTCCTTTTGTTCATCACACTCTTCCGTTCACAGCATTTACAAAATCATATGTAGAATGGATTAGTTTGCCTTTTCATCGTTATCCTGGTATCGGAAAAGTTAAAAATAACGATGTGGTTGTTTTCAATTATCCAAGTGGCGATACCGTTGTTCTAGAGCGCCAAAACGAAGACTATTATCAAATTGTTCGAATGATGGAATTTGATCAGCAAAACAAAAAAGGAGCCAATTATGTGGAAGGAATGGGAAGGGATCTTGTTTGGCAACGATATCATGTTACAGCCCGTCCGGTTGATAAACGCGAAAATTATATTAAAAGGTGCATAGCTATTCCTGGAGATACTTTGGAAATCATTGATCGTCAAGTCTATATTAATAGAAAAGCAGCTGATAATCCAGAGAAAATGCAATTTAGATACGACGTTTTTACAAACGGAACAGGTTTAAATCCACGCGCGATGGATAAGCTTGGAATAACAGAATGGGATCAGGTAAGTAACAGCCATTATATCCTTTCGCTAAATGAAGAGTCCAAAAAACAACTCGAGAAATTTACTAATATCACTCAAATTCAAGTTAGAAATAAAGAAAAAGGGCAAATTTACTCACCCATTTTTCCACACGATCCAAGAAATTTCCGTTGGAATGAAGATAATTTTGGCCCTTTAGTAATTCCCAAAAAAGGAACAACGGTTGCTATCGATGCTAGCAATATTGCACTCTATAAAAAGATTATTTCTAAATATGAACACAACGATTTGGAAGTAAATGACAGCACAATTTTAATTAACGGAAAAATTGCAGATTCCTACACTTTCAAAATGGATTATTATTGGATGATGGGTGATAATCGCCATAATTCAGCCGACTCTCGTTATTGGGGATTTGTACCTGAAGATCATATTGTTGGGAAAGCATCTTTTGTTTGGCTTTCGCTCGATAATAATAAATCTTTGTTCGACGGTAAAATTCGTTGGAGCAAAATGATGCACACAATACATTAACAATTAAATCAAATTTATCTTATGACAACTGCCAAAATCGAAACAAAATACGGAGTAATGAGCGTAGAATTTTACGACAATGATGCTCCAAATACCGTAGCAAACTTTGTAAAACTTTCCAAAGAAGGTTATTACGACGGATTGACTTTTCATCGTGTAATTCCTGACTTTGTTGTTCAGGGTGGATGCCCAAAAGGCGATGGAACCGGAGGTCCTGGTTATTCTATTAATTGCGAGCTAAGTGGTAATAATCAATACCACGACAGAGGTGTTTTATCGATGGCTCACGCCGGAAGAAATACAGGTGGATCTCAATTCTTTATTTGCCACAGTCGTAACAATACAGCTCATCTCGACAGAAATCATACTTGTTTTGGAAAAGTTGTTGAGAATGTTGAAATTATAGATCAAATTCGCCAAGGCGATGTAATTGAAAAAATTACAATTTCTGAATAATACTCGATTTTAAACACATCAAAAACCCGAGCAAAACTCGGGTTTTTTTATTGGATTTTCAAACATTGAAGCGTTAATAAGCTTTTGAAATAGCTAAAGATGGCCCTTGAAATTTTCATACTTTTGTATGATAATGCACCTTTTAAGTACAATTGATCATTCAATGGCAAAAAAAACAAATACGCTCAAAGCCGAGAAACCAAGTGAAATAAAACTTGTAAAAGCAAAGAAGAAAAAGCTTCGATTTAGTTTTCTCCAAACAGAGAAATTTAAATTAACATTTGGTGCTTTCTTGGTTTTATTTTCGCTCTATTTGTTGTTCTCTATCATTTCTTACTTCTTTTATTGGACCGTCGATTTTGATCAAGTCTTCCGTTTTGAATTAAGCGACTTAAGTGGTAAAGTGCTTATCAAAAACTGGGGAGGTTATATTGGCGCTTGGCTCAGTCATTTGCTTGTTTACAAAATGTTTGGTGTATCTTCTTTATTTAGTGCTTTTTTAATTTTGATAGCTGGTTTACGACTTAGCATAAACTACAGAATGTTCCCATTTAGGAAATCTTTAAAAGTTGCTTTTCTGGCAACTATCTGGTTATCTCTTTTTTTCGGAACCATCTTTGGCGATAGTGCGTGGGGAATACTCGGTGGCATTTTCGGTTATCAATTAAGTCTATGGCTTGGAAATATTATTGGATTTACCGGACTTCTTATTCTGTTGGTTTTTAGCCTATTCGCATTCCTAACCGTTCAATTCAATTTTATTCAAAGCTATTTAAATAAACTTGCTGAACAAAGGAAAGCAAAGAAAGAAGCTGCTAAAATGAAAGAGGCAAATTCAGATAAATCGACTTCGTATAATTTGGAGGAATATGCCGTTAACGAAGAAGAATCGGAAGACTTTTCAGATGACAAGAGCGAAGAAGACGAAGAAGACGAAGAGGATTTAGATTTGAATCTTCAGCTAATCGTTAAAGATAAAAATATTACAGACTCCGAATCAAACGAATTAGAAATTACAGAAACAACTGGCGAAATAATTGAAAACGAATCCTCTGACAGCTCGGAAGAAGATGAACTCGGATTAAGTGTTGAAGTACACGAAGAGAAAAAAGTAACTTCCATAAAAAAACATACCATCGATACGCCTTATGATCCAACGGAAGACCTTTCAGATTATGTTTTTCCGGGAATGGATTTACTCAAAGATTACGGAAACGATAAAATCAACATCTATAAAGAGGAACTCGAAAAAAACAAAGATCGAATTGTTGAAACACTGAATAATTACAATATCAAAATTCAGAAAATCAAAGCAACAGTCGGTCCAACAGTTACACTTTACGAAATCGTTCCGGCTGCAGGAATTCGAATTGCAAAAATCAAAAACCTCGAAGACGACATTGCATTAAGTTTATCTGCTCTTGGTATTCGCATCATTGCTCCAATTCCTGGAAAAGGCAGCATAGGAATAGAAGTTCCAAATTCTCGTCCGGAAATTGTTCCAATGAAAAGCATCCTTCTATCTGAGGCTTTTCAGAACAATAAATACGATTTGCCTGTGGGAATTGGCAAGACAATTAGCAACGAAAGCTATGTTTTCGACCTTGCCAAAATGCCGCACTTGTTATTAGCCGGAGCCACCGGACAAGGAAAATCTGTAGGACTAAACGCCGTTATCACTTCTTTGCTCTACAAAAAACATCCGGCTGAACTGAAAATGATTATGGTTGACCCTAAAAAAGTAGAGCTCAGTTTGTTTTCTAAGATTGAACGCCACTTTTTAGCTAAATTACCTGATTTAGAGGAAGCCATTATCACGGACACTTCTTTGGTTGTAAAAACCTTAAAATCGTTAACCGTTGAAATGGACAACCGTTACGATTTGTTAAAAGAAGCTCAAGTTAGAAACATCAAAGAATACAATGCAAAATTTAATGCGCGCAGATTGAATCCTGAAAACGGACATCATTTTATGCCTTATATTGTATTGATTGTGGATGAGTTTGCCGATTTAATGATGACTGCTGGAAAAGAAGTGGAAGGACCTATTACTCGTCTTGCTCAACTTGCTCGTGCTATTGGTATTCATCTAATTATTGCCACTCAACGTCCATCTGTAAATATTATTACGGGAACCATCAAAGCCAACTTCCCTGCTCGAATTGCATTTAGAGTAACTTCAAAAATTGATTCCCGAACCATTTTAGATGCTGGCGGAGCCGATCAATTAATAGGAAGAGGCGATATGCTAATGTCGTCTGGATCAGACGTGATTCGCTTACAATGTGCTTTTATCGACACCCCAGAAATTGATGACATTACAGAATTCATCGGATCGCAAAGAGCTTATCCTACTGCTTTCCTTTTGCCTGAATGCGAAGAAGAAGAAAACGATTTCTCAACCAGCATTGCTGCCGACGATCGAGATGAACTGTTTGAAGATGCAGCTCGAGTAATAGTGTTAGCACAACAAGGATCGACCTCCTTAATTCAACGAAAATTAAAACTTGGGTACAACCGAGCCGGAAGAATAATTGATCAATTAGAAGCCGCAGGAATCGTTGGCCAGTTTGAAGGAAGCAAAGCCCGAGAAGTTAAAATTGGTAGCGAAATGGCTTTGGAACAGTTTTTGAAGGATCTTTACGCAAAACAACAAGAAAACTAACTTAATTATGAAAATCATACAACATGTATTCGTCGCCCTAATCTTTTTAACTGTCCAATCTGCTTGGAGTCAGGAAAATAGTCAGCGTATTTTAAATGAGCTAACCCAAAAAACCAATTCCTACACCAATATTAAAGTCGGTTTTAGTTACGAAATGACCAATAAAGAAGCGGACATCCATGAAGTGACCGAAGGAGAACTCCTTGTTGCCGGCGATAAATATCGATTGAAAATAGCAGGACAAGAAATTATTAGCAATGGTAAAACCATGTGGACGTATATTGCAGATGCAGATGAAGTACAAATCAACGAGATTAATCAAGAAGATTCTTTTAGTCCGACCAAACTTTTATCTTCTTACACCGAAGATTATGATACTGAGTTAGAAAAGGAATATACCGAGAATAACCGAACTTACTATTTATTTAAGCTGCATCCGAAAGACAAAGAAAGTGGTTTTGATTATGTTCATCTGAAAGTAGATAAAGCAAAAATGCAAGTTGCTGCCTTTGTTTTATACGATTTTGATAAAAACGTATTTTCCTATTTGATTAAAGAATACTTAACCAATGTGGCGCTAAGCGAAAACGCATTCACCTTTGATCCATCAAAATATCCAGGAGTAGATATCATTGATATGCGCTAATTAACAGCGTAAAGCAAAAAAAGGTTCTTATGTGTAAGAACCTTTTTTTATATCGATCGTTTTCTTATTTATTTTTTATTGCTGCTTTCACAAAATTCACAAAAATTGGATGTGGATTTGCAACTGTGCTTTTGTATTCGGGGTGAAACTGAACTCCCATAAACCAAGGATGTTCTTCAATCTCAACAATTTCTACCAAATTCTCATTCGGATTAATACCGGTTGCATGCATTCCAGCTTTTTCAAACTGACCTAAATAAGCATTATTAAATTCGAAACGATGCCGATGTCTTTCTGAAATATTTTCAGAACCGTAGGTATCAAATGCTTTGGAATCCGTTTTGATATGACATGCATACGAACCCAAACGCATTGTTCCGCCCATATCAGAAATTGTTTTCTGTTCTTCCATAATATCTATAACCGGAAATTTACTATTCTGATTAAACTCTGTCGAGTGTGCTTCTTGCATTTTCAACACATTACGAGCATATTCAATTACGGCACATTGCATTCCAAGACAAATTCCTAAAAAAGGAATTTTATTTTCACGTGCAAACTGAACTGCCGTAATTTTTCCTTCAATTCCTCTTTCGCCAAAACCCGGAGCAACTAATATTCCATACACTCCTTTTAATAATTTTTCAGGACCTTGCTTTTCAATCAATTCGCTATGTACCATGCGGATTTTTACCTTCACTTCGTTTGCGGCACCAGCATGTACAAACGATTCAAGAATGGATTTATAAGCATCTTTTAATTCAACATATTTTCCAACCAAAGCAATTTCAACCGTATCTTTTGGGTTTTTAAGTTTCTCTAAAAAATCTTCCCAATCCGAAATATCCAAATCGTTTTCAACAGGAACATTCATTAATTTTAAAACTTCGGTATCTAGTTTTTCTTGGCGCATTAAAACAGGCACGTCGTAAATACTTTCTGCATCAATAGACTCGATAACACTTGTGAATGAAACGTTACAAAAACGAGCAATCTTTTCGCGTAAACCATCATTTAAAGGATGTTCTGTTCGAGCAACAATTATATCAGGCTGTACTCCTTGTTCTAACAACATTTTTACAGAGTGTTGCGTAGGTTTGGTTTTTAATTCGCCTGCGGCTGATAAATAGGGAACAAGCGTTAAATGAACCACCAAAACATCTTTTGGCATTTCCCATTTCATCTGACGAACAGATTCGATATAAGGCAAAGATTCAATATCGCCAACGGTTCCGCCAATTTCTGTAATCACAAAATCGTAATTATTTCGCTCGGCTAAATGCTTTACACTCGTTTTTATTTCATCTGTAATATGAGGAATGACTTGCACGGTAGAACCCAAATATTCTCCCCTCCGCTCCTTTTCAATAACCGACAAATAAATTCTTCCGGTTGTAATATTATTGGCTTGCGATGTTGGCTCATTTGAAAATCGTTCGTAATGACCTAAATCTAAATCGGTTTCTGCACCATCTTCTGTTACAAAACACTCTCCATGTTCGTACGGATTTAAAGTGCCCGGATCAATATTGATATAAGGATCAAACTTTTGAATGGTAACTGTAAAACCTCGCGATTGAAGTAATTTTGCTAACGATGCAGATATTATTCCCTTTCCTAGGGAAGAGGTTACACCTCCGGTGACGAAGATAAATTTAGTATTCGACATGACTTCTTATTTGTTACAAATAAGTCGGTAAAATTACACATTTTTAGATGAATAACTGCTTTTGCTTTGTACTATTCCTCTTTTTTTTATTCGTGTGATTGTTGTTCGTATCAATGCCTAATTCTGAAAGATATATCTACGTTTTGAAGTGGTAAATTAAAAATGAATCCGTACTTTTGTTCACAAAATATCAATTAAAAATTTGAAAAATGGCCAACTTATCTACCACATACATGGGATTGTCAATTAAAAGTCCACTTGTTATTGGAAGTTCAGGGTTAACCAACTCTATAGAAAACATTGAAAAATTTGCAAAACTCGGTGCTGGTGCAGTTGTATTAAAATCTCTTTTCGAAGAGCAAATTTTGCACGAAGCCAGCCATACGCTAAAGCAAGATTCTTCAAATTATTATCCGGAAGCTGAAGATTATATCCGAAATTACACCAAGCAAAACAGTATTCAGCACTACCTGGATTTAATTAAAGAAGCGAAAGCAAAAGTGGACATACCTATTATTGCAAGTATCAACTGTACATCGGCTAGCGAATGGACTGCTTTTGCAAAATCCATTGAAGCTGCTGGCGCTGACGGTTTGGAGTTGAATATTTTCGTCATGCCTTCCGATCCAACAAAAAGCGGAGAGGAAAATGAGCAAATCTATTTCGATATCATCCGAAAAGTAAGTGCAGAAACCAAATTGCCATTATCAATTAAACTGTCGTATCATTTTTCCAACCTTGCCTCCACTTTTGAAAAATTAAGTTGGACCGGAATAAAATCGATTACTCTATTTAATCGTTTCTTTTCTCCTGATATTGATATTACAAAATTAGAAGTTAAACCTTCTTTTGTATTTAGCAAAGCTGAAGATATTGGCTTATCGTTGCGTTGGGTAGCCATGCTTTCTGATCGTTTAAGATGCGAACTTTCCGCTTCAACCGGAGTTCATACCGGCAAGGCGCTAGTCAAGCAATTGCTTGCTGGTGCGCAAACGGTTCAAATTGCTTCCGTATTATACAAAAACGGCATTGAAAGTATTGAACAAATACTGAGTACATTAAATAAGTGGATGGACGAAATGGGGTTCAAAAACATCGAATCTTTTAGAGGAAAACTTAGCATTGGCAAAACAGCTAATCCCGCTGCCTATGAGCGAGTTCAATTTATGAAACATTTTGCCGGAATCGATTAAGAAACTTTTCCAATCTATGAAAAAGCTAAAAAATTCAGAACTGAATCGAATCAGTGTGGATGAATTTAAACAAGCTAAAAAAACACCTTTTATTGTTGTTTTAGATAATATCCGAAGCTTAAGTAACATTGGCTCTGTATTTCGTACGAGTGATGCTTTTCGATTAGAAGCGATTTATTTGTGCGGAATAACAGCTCAACCGCCTCATCGCGAAATTCAAAAAACAGCCTTAGGTGCAACAGAATCTGTCGAATGGAAGTACTTTGAAAATACTTTGGAAGCGGTGCAAAGTTTAAAACAAAATAAGTATCAAATTTTGGCGATTGAACAAGCCAAGGAAAGTGTTATGCTCGACGAATTTATTCCGGATTTCAATACTAAGTGTGCTTTTATTTTTGGTAATGAGGTGAAAGGCGTTCAGCAAGAAATTGTGGACTTATCCGATTTCTGCATCGAAATACCACAATATGGCACAAAACATTCGTTTAACATTTCTGTTTCTGTTGGTATCGTTTTATGGGATATGCATCAGAAATTCAATACATTTAAGAAAATTAGTTCTTAGTTTTTTTGCTATCTACACGAAAAAACGTTATTTTTACGCAAAAAAATTGATTATTATACACTATATATTTTCTTTTACAAAAAGAATCAATATTTTTGCCTGTTAAATAGAAAACAACTTACCGAAATAATAAATATCAGAATTATGAGAAAATTTCACCTAATTACTTTAACGTTCTTCATGTTCATTTTTGCTCTAAGCATTAATGTAACTAGCGCTCAAGAAACTGAGCAAGCTGCAAAAAAGACGAATGCCTTTGAAAAATACTTCTATGTAAATGGAAGTTTAGGCTTCACTGATTTCTACGGAGATTTGCATCCGAACAAGGCATTTTTATCAAACAATATGTTTGGCGGTGCTTTCAAACTTGGTTATCAAATCTCTCCAGTATTTGGAGCTCGCTTTGCTATGACCAGTGGTCGATTATTATCTAAAACAGATTATGTAATCACCGAAGTGACAACCAACTATTCTTTTGATACGGATTTTTTAAGATACAAGAGTTACTTTACTGATTTTTCATTACAAGCAACTGTTGACTTCACCAATATTTTCCGTAAAAAAGAAGATGCTAAATTTAGTTTCTATGGGTTTGCAGGTGTTGGAATAATGATTCAAAATGCTAATGTGTATGATTTTAGAGACGATGAGATCTACGATCATCCATTTAACGGAACTGATTACGGCGATTATAACAATGCATTGGTTGTATTCCCTGTTGGTTTTGGTGCAAAGTATTCATTAAACGAATATCTTGATCTTACTTTTGAAACAAGTATGCGCCTTACTGACAATGATTTGATGGATCAAACATTGGGCGGAACTAAAACTTTTATGAACGATCGTTATCAGTACACTTCATTAGGTGTTACTTATAAACTTCTTGATGGTTTTGGATCTGCATTTGAAAAAGAAAACGCTTTTGACCCATACTACTATATTGGTTGGGATTTAGGATTTACCGATTTCTTCGGTGATATTCACCCAGATAAAGTATTTGGCGCTTCTGAAATGTTTGCTTGGGGTTTAAAATCAGGTTACCAATACAGCCCTGTTATTGGATTTAGATTGAATTTAGCGAACGGACAATTGTTATCACAGTCTGACTATAAGATAACAACTCATACTGCTAGCGGAATGCAATTCGACACTGATTTACTACGTTATAAAGGTACTTTTACAGATATCAGCGGACAAATTACTGTTGACTTTACCAATCTTTTCCGTGAAAATTACGAATCAAGATTTGGCATTTATGGATTTGGTGGTATTGGTGTAACTTTCCATAATGGAAATGTTTACGACATGCGCGATGAAGACATTTATGATCATCCTCACAATGCGAGTGATTATGGCAACTATAAAAACAAACTTCTTATTTTCCCAGTTGGTTTTGGAGCAAAATATGGAATTACTCAAAATTTAGACGTAGCTGTTGAAACATCAACTCGTTTTACAGGATTTGATAATATTGAACAAGCAGACGGTGGAAATATGATGTTTAGAAATGACCGTTATCAATTTACGTCGATCGGATTCAACTATAAATTAAATGTAAGCGGCTCTGGTATTGGTAAAATGATTCGTAATCACGAAATGGTTATTTACAAAACTACTCCTGAAGTTCTTCAAGAAAAAGGTCAAAAAGTACCTTACGAATTCAGTGTTACTTTCCCAGAAAACTATTTTGGAAAAGGTGCTGCAATGGTTGTAGCTCCCGTATTGAAATATGGCGACCAAGAATTACCTCTTAAAGCTCAAACTTTCTATGGTGAAAAAGTAGCTGGTGTTGAAGGGCAAATGGTTCCTTACGAAACAGGTGGCACTTATACTTTCTCAGGTGTATTTGACTTTGTGCCAGAAATGGCAAACTCAACTGTTGAAGTTATGCCAGTTGTATACCAACCTAAAGCTGGTACTGAACCTGCTTATAAAAACTTAGCAGAAGCTCAAGTAAAAATTGGTGATGGTGTAATACACACCGAAGATTTTGCTGGTGGTAACGAAGAAACTTTATTAGCTGACAGTGGTTATGAGTTAGAAACTATTTTAACTAAATCAGGTAATCTTTATTTCCCTCAAAACCTTTACACTTTTGATAAAAGAACCGGTTTAAATAAAAACGCTGCTGCTGCAAGAGATGCTGTAAACAGTTTCATTGAAAAAGGATTAGAGATTAAAAACATAACTGTTAATGCATATGCTTCTCCAGAAGGTGAAGAAACATTCAATGCAAATCTTTCTGATAATCGTGCAAAAGTTGGTGACAAATACATTCACAGCGAATTACACAAGTTAATCAATGCCAAAGGATCCAAAATTAATATGGATAATTGTAGTGGCGTTGAATTTAATGTTGTTGGAAACGGTCCAGATTGGGATGGTTTTATGGCCGCATTAGAAGCTTCAAGCATTGCCGAGAAAAGCACCATTCTTAATGTAGTTAAATCTGCTGCTCCTTCTAAAAAAGAGGAAGAAATCAGAAATATGATTTTGATTTATCCTGAGTTAGAAAATATTTTAGCACCCTTACGTAGAGCTGAAATCGCAGTTAACTGCTACGAAGCAAAACGCTCTGCTGAGCAAATTGCGCAATTAGCAACTACTAATCCTAAAGAATTAACACTTCAAGAATTGCTTTATGCTGCAACTTTAACTGAAGATGCTGAAGCACAAGCTGGAATTTACAAAACTGCTGCTAATTTGTATACTGATAGTTACCAAGCTCAAGCTAACTACGCTTATGTTGAAATTCAGAATGGCAATTTAAATAGCGCAATGACTTATCTTGAAAAAGCGAATACTCTAGCTCCTAATAATGCTGCTGTTTTAAATAACATGGGTGTTGTTCATGCGAAGTTAGGCGCTTGGGATAAAGCTACTAAATGTTTTACCAATGCTCAAAAGCTTGGTGCTAATGAAAACTATAACCTTGGTGTTGTTAATATTCAACTTGGTGAATACAAAAAAGCAATGGATTTATTTGGTTCAAGAAAATGCGATGTTAACGTGGGTCTTGCTCAACTTATGTTAGGCAAATACGACGATGCAAAAGCAAATTTAAGTTGTGCCGAAGAAACTTGCAAAGTAAACTACTTGTTAGCGGTTGTTGGTGCAAGAACTAACAACGACGCAGCTGTATTTGCTGGCTTGAAAAAAGCAATTGAAATGAATCCTTCTTTAAAAGGAAAAGCCCTTAACGATAGAGAATTCATCCGTTATTTCAATAATGACGAATTCTTAACTCTCGTTAAATAAACTCTATATTCTGATGAAAAAGCCAACTGTCGATGACAGTTGGCTTTTTTTGTTTTACAGCAGCTCATTTGAACCAAATATTAAATTCTCTAGGTTTTTCATGGCAAATACGAATTCCAATCCATCTACTTAATTATCAAGAATGAAGATCCATATTATTCTCAATAAACGGACATGATATTAATCTGAATATCTAAAGAAATAAATGATCTTAACCTAGTTATAAATGGGATATCGCAGTAGCAAAAAATAAATAAACGGATTCGATTGATAGACTATTTAATCTTCTTGAATCTTAGCATTTAGGATGCTAACATTTAATTCGAAACCGATTAAAAGAATGGTTGAATTAAAATAAATCCAAAGAAGAATCAACAACAAAGTTCCGATTGAACCATACAGTGCATTATAAGTAGCTAAATTATTTGCATAATAGTTAAATCCCACATTCGTTAGCATAATTAATAAGGTTACTGAGCTAGAACCTGCTGAGAAAAATTTAAACGGTTTCTTTTTGGCTGGAGCCCAATAATAGATGATTGAAATACAAAAATAAGTGAGCGCTACCAAAACAATCCACCGAAAGGAATCTAAAAGAAAATAAATAAAATCATCTTGTAAAAAACCATGTCCACGCAGATATTGCATGAGTGCAGACCCTGCAGTTATAAAAGTAATTGCCAACACTAACATTACAGCAAGAACCAAAACCAACACAAAAGCCACCCAACGTTGCGATAAAATACCTCTCGTTTCCATGCTGTGATAGGAAGCATTAAATGCTTCAATCATCGAATTTATACCATTTGTAGAGAAAAATAGTGCCAATACAAAACCGATCGAAAGCAAACTTCCGTGAGGCCGCATTACAATATCCATCATAGTGGATTGAACCGTATCCCAAGCCGTTTCAGGAATAATTTCTTCGAGTAAGCTTAAAAGCGTTTCTTGAAAGTTAGCTATTGGTATAAACGGAATAAGTGTAAACAAAAAAATGAGCATTGGAAAAATTGCAACAAATAAATTGAAGCTTATCGCTGAAGATCTAGTTGTTATTGCGCCATTGACAATTCCTTTATAAAAAAAGAAAAAAACGCGCGACATCGGCAAGCCATCAAATCCTGGTAAAGTAACTCGATGTACAAATTTATAGGCTCGTAAATATTGTTTATTCAACCAATCTCTCATGCTGTAAAAATCAAATGGCCTTTAAGCTTAAATCGAGACTTTTAATCTGGTGTGTTAATGCACCAACTGATACAAAATCAACGCCCGTTTCAGCATATTGTCGCAATGTATCTAAGGTAATTCCTCCTGAAGCTTCCGTTTCATATCGATGGTTAATTAGCAAAACAGCTTCTCGCATATTTTCTACACTAAAATTATCCAGCATGATTCGGTGTACGCCACCATTGGAAAGAACTTGATTTAACTCATCCATATTTCTAACCTCTATTTCTATTGCAAGGTTGAGGTTGTTTTTCTTTAAATAAACATGACACGCATGAATAGCATTTGAAATTCCGCCGGCAAAATCAACATGATTATCTTTGATCATAATCATATCATAAAGTCCCATACGATGATTTTCGCCGCCACCTAATTTAACTGCATGTTTCTCTAATTCTCTTAATAGAGGTGTTGTTTTCCTTGTGTCGAGTAACTTCGTATGAAGTCCTTCAATTTTACTTACATAAATGGATGTAGTGGTAGCAATACCACTCATCCGTTGCATAAAGTTTAACGCTAATCGTTCTCCGGATAAAATAGAAACTGAAGACCCTTCTAATTCAAATACAATATCACCCACTTGAACAGCAGTTCCATCGTTAATTAATTTTTTAAATTTAAGCTTCGGATCCACTTTATTGAATACTTTCTCCGCAATATCAACTCCTGCAATTACTCCATTTTGCTTTACTAAGAGCTGAGCCCTTCCAACACTAGTTGAAGGTATTGTTGATAAAGAGGTGTGATCTCCTTCTCGAATATCTTCAAAAAGGGCTTCTTCTATTATGGAATCAATAGTCATTAGATTTCTTCCTCAATTTGCAGTTGAACAATTTTAGCAATGCCTTGCTTTTCTTTAAATAAAGCATACACTCTACACGACTTGTTGGTTGAGACAAAAAGGCCAATTGCATAAACAGTTCCATCATTGGAAGAACCTTGATGTTTAATCTGAAAAGATTTTGGCTTTTCAGTGCTAAAAAAATCTTTCAATATTCCTTTAGCTTGTGTTTTACTGTAGATGCCTTCCGTTGTCAAAACGGTTAAATCAATCGAATCGGCAAATAAATTAGATAGACTTGTATAATCTCCTTTATTAAAAGCGCCTTTCATAATTTGAAATGCTTCATCAACGGATTGTCCCATTACCGGAATCATAAAAAGACTTAGGACAAATGCGATAATAATTTTTTTTCTAATCATAGATTTATTTTTTTCGATGAATCTCTCATCAACCTTATTTTTTATTCGATTTTGCAACTTGACAAATTTACCAATTTTTTCAAACAACATACAGGCTCTTTTTCCTCGCCCTCTTAAATTAGCACGGACAATATAAAACAAAGATTTGTACTTTTGTATCTACATCAAAAAACATACCATGGATATTAAATTGATCCTATCGGGAAAAACAGAAGATGCCTACTTACAAGACGGAATTGAAAAATACAACAATCGAATCAAGCGATATATCACTTATTCCGAAATAATAATTCCAGCGCTTAAAAACACAAAAAACCTTGGTTTTGATGAAATCAAACAAAAGGAAGGTCAACTTATTCTATCAAAACTAAAACCTGGCGATTTTGTTGTCTTGTTGGATGAAAGAGGTAAAATAAAGTCGTCTAAAGACTTTTCAAGTTTTTTACAAAAACACATGAATCAATCCACCAAAAGCTTGGTTTTTATAGTAGGAGGACCTTATGGGTTTTCTGAGGAAGTGTACTCAAAAGCAAACTACTTACTTTCGCTTTCCAAAATGACATTTTCGCATCAAATGATTCGACTTTTGTTTGTTGAGCAAATTTATCGTGCATTTACAATTCTTAAAAACGAACCATATCACCATGAATAAAAATGATTCTTTGTTTCAAAGCCTCTTTTTATTTAATAACTATCTTTGGCAACTAAAGTAAAAACATGAAGTCCACAACACATTTTTATCTTCTTCTGCTTCTCTTCGCTTTTTCGATACCTGCTTATGCTCAAACAAACTTATCGGACAAAAGAACGATTAATTCAAGTGGAGATCCTGAAAGTGATGTGACCGAGGGAAATCCTAAACAAAACGACTCCCTATTAAATGTTGGGAATCCTAAAAACGTTTTTATTTATTCTTTTTATTCTGGTTATATTGGATTTCCAAATCAACATGTAGTAGATACTAATCTGAGACGAATTGAACAACACAACCCAACTAAACAAGCGAGAGCTTTTTATCAAGATTTAGGAAATATCGGATCCGCAAGTTTACCTATTCTATTTATTCCGCATCCAAAATTTGCTTTTGATATTGGGATTTCCTCTTTCGATTTATTTCTCAAAGATTTATCTGAAATTGAATTAATCGAAACTCCGTCGCCGTTTACACAGCTTTCCTATACTATGGGATCCAAAAAAGAAAACTCCCTTAGAATACAACATGCCCAAAGCTTTATGGATAAACAAATAAAAGCAGGTCTCGACTTTCAATTGTTTAATAGTATAGGTTATTATAATCAACAACATACAGACGTTAAGAACTTCAATGCGAATATTGGCTACCAAACCAAAGACAAACGCTATGCAGTTGATGCCGTTTACTTTCACAATAAAATTGTAAACGAAGAAAATGGAGGTATTTTATACGATTCTCTTTATAGAGATAATCTTGAACCGAATAGAGAAATTATCGATATAAACCTCGCCAATGCAGAAAATTATATCAAATATTCAGGAATAGCCATTAAACAGAACTTATTTATTTCAAAATCACTGCCCGATTATTCCGCAATTCCCGATACAAATACAATTAATTACGATGGTTACATCGTTCAACATTATAAAAAACCTTTTTTCAACCCCATAATACCACTTGGGAAAATTACACACACCTTTATCTTCAGTAAAGAAATATATCAATATACAGATACGGATGGAGCCTCCGCTTTTTACGAAAATATCCTCTTCCCGTTTGAAGTCACTTCCACTTTCGATAGTATAAGTAATCGAAAAATCGAAAATTTATTTGAGTATAGTAATGCCAATTATAAAGATAATTTGGAACATCCTAAATATTTGTTTTACACTTTTGGTCTTGGAATTAATACCAATTCATACAACCAATTCACCAAGAATTATTCAATCAACTTAACAGTATCAGAAATAAACCCTCAGGCAAAAATCCAACTGTTCTTAACAAAATCTATTCTCCTTTCTGCTTCAGGGCTCTATTCCTATCGTAGTGATAACACATCTGCCTATAATCTGGATGGAAAAATGAAACTTTCATTTGGAAAAAACCTTCTAAGCGTTAGTGTGCAATCCGCTTCATTACAACCAAAAATGATTTTTAATCACAATTATAGCGATTATTTCAGGTGGGATAATAATTTCAAAAACCAAAAATTTCAGGAATTAAGATTCGATTTTCAAAGAGCATCAACTAAAGTAAATGTAAAAGCTGACTTAATTCATGATTACCTTTATTTTAATGAGTCTATTTCACCACAACAAAATAGTGCAGCACTATCTTATCTTGGCATCTATATGAATCAAGAGTTTCATATAAATCACTTTGGACTAGATCTGAATTTGGTTTATCAAAAAGTCAGTGATCCTAACCTTCTGCCTCTCCCAGAAATTTTCACATCCAATAGTATCTATTACACAAATAAGCTTTTTAAAAATGCGCTCGAAATGGAAATTGGAATCAATATTAGGTACTTCACTAAATATTATGCTCAAAACTACATGCCAGCTTTACGTTCCTTTTATCTTCAAAACGAAAAACAGTTCGGAAATTACCCTTATTTCGATTTTTACGTGAATGCTAAAATTAAACGAGCCAGAATATTTTTTAAATACGAGCAGTTCAATACCAGCTTTATGGCAGCTAATTTCTTCATCACTCCGCACTATCCAAATCAAGATGCAAGCCTAAAATTTGGAGTAATTTGGAAACTATTCAATTAATATTTTACCACTTATTCGTTTTATTTT
>JAFGAK010000191.1 GCA_016933745.1 Bacteroidales bacterium | reverse complement strand
TACCGTTTTGGGTTTCAAGGGCAGTTTGCAGAAGAAGACCCGGAGACTGGTTACACAGCCTTTGAATCTCGTTTATTGGACAAAAGATTAGGACGTTGGCTAACTACTGACCCAGCAGGACAGTTCTGGTCTCCTTACCTTGCTATGGGTAATAATCCGATTAATGGTGTTGACCCAGATGGTGAAAAATGGTATGAGAGTACTTCAAATCCAGGAACATTTGAATGGTTTACAGGATGGCAATCTTTTAAAGCCTTTATGTCATCTGATTGGAGTATGACACCAAGAGGAGGAACAACAACAAATTTTGGCAGTGGTTGGACAACAACAGCTGAACCTGTAACAATTACGGGTAGTATTCCAAATATGGTAAAATCACCTTGGGGAGGAATGATGTTGAACCCCGTTAAATTTGGCAACTATAATCCCGGAACCATAAGTCAATATGTTCCAAATTTCTTCGGCAGAATTGAGGAATCTACATTGGGTCAGACATTTGTAGGTAAAGCAGTTTATGGAGTTGTTGATGATGCGTATGTATATTCTACCTCATTTATTTACGGTCCGAGTGGAGCAAGACATCTTAATAGGTCTGGTGTTGTTGGCAGTGAATTACAAGATGCAGGTATAAGTACATTAACTAACTTTGTTCCCATTGGAAAGATGGGAAGTGCCTTAGGAATTGGTAAGAAAACCCTTAATGCCGGACAATTTAACGCTTTATATAAAGGCTCGGGAATTACAGCGGCTACAGGTGGGGGTGTGCAAATTAGAGCATATAATCAGGCTATAAGAACTCATACAGGCTTTCAAAAAGCATTTACTTGGTTTGGAATAGGAACAACTGCTGTTGGAGCAACACAAAAATAAAGATATATGTTTTACGGTTCACAAATATTCAGATTCGTTGGTGTTTTAGTAAGTTGGTTGTTTGTCAATGCTTATAAACTCATTATTAGACAGACCACCGTCTCTTTTAAATATTTATGGAAAGGCCCTAATTATGATGATGCCGCCGATGGAGCAGCACATGAAATGAAATACATATTTTTAGGCTTTGCAATATTGATGGTACTCTGTTGGTTAATAATAAAACTTGGATTTTAAGAAATAGCCTTGCAACAATGCAGGGCTTTTTTTATGTTCTTTTTTTCCATTTATCTGGGTCTTGCGGAGTTTTAAAAACCGAAAGAACAGCAACTGTATTGTTTTTCTTGTCAATATAGTAATGTATGGTAAAAGGGAAAGTTTTTACTACTGCAGTACGGGTGTTTTTGTACTTAACAGGAAAACTTTGTGGATTTTGCTCAATTAACCGGAATGTGTCTTTTACATGTTCGTAAAAACGAATTCCAAGACCAGATTGTTGCTGTTCATACCAGTCGATATTATCATCAATGTCAATTTTTGCGAGAGGGTCGAGTTTTATTTTGTAGCTCATAAGCGTTTTTCAATATCCTTTTGTACGTCTTCCCAATCAAGGTAAGAATCCGGATTATTTTTATAGTTTTCCAAACGCTGGTCAATAATCGACTTTTGAGCTTGTGTAAGTTCAAACTCGTCTGTACGCTCTCCTTTAAAACTTAAGCTTTGTAGCAACTCCCTAAAAAAAGTCGCTTTATTATCTGGAACTGTTACGCTAAAATGTGCCATAATTTTTAATGTGTTTGTAAACCAAATGCTTGTTTTGCCTTAGTATCTCTAATAAAAGCGTCAATAACCGTAACAATAGTAGAACGGTCATTGTCTGTTAGTTTTTGAATTTCTTTCACCCTCGAAAGCATAGTATTGTCAACTACGTCTTGTTTTTCTTCGGGGCTAACAAGATAATCAAGGCTTACGCCAAGAATATCAGCAATCTTTTTTGCATTTTCAACAGAAGGAACAATATCGCCCCTTTCATATTTACTTATTGCATCTCTGGAAACTCCAACAGCTTTGGCAATATCAATTTGCGAAAGCTTCTTTTCCTTTCTTAATTTGGTAATTTTTTCTCCGAGCCTCATAATATTATCTGCTATTTTGTAGAAACTACGATTAAACTCTACAAAAGTAATCATTTATTATCAAAAATAAATAGTTTAATCCTTGTTTAAGTAAATAGGATTATCTAATATTGCAGATAAAACAATACAAATAATATTATTATCTGCAAATATGAAAATAAATGAGATAAAATCCAATTTGACCATTCAACAGGTATTAAAACATTACAATCTAATAGCCAACAAAAACAACCTGTTAAATTGCCTATTTCATGAAGATAAAACCGCCAGCCTGCAGGTTTACCCAAAAACCAACACCTACCATTGTTTTGGCTGTGGCAAAACAGGCGATGTAATCCAGTTTATCGAGGATTACGAGAAATGCTCTAAACATGAAGCGATAATAAAGGCAAAGGAACTAACCGGAATTATCAATCTGCCAAAAGAAACTAAGCCACTACAAAACATGCAAGAAACCTTTTCAAAACTCCAACAAAGCTTGCAGCGCAGCCCAAAAGCCAAAGATTATTTACAAAGCCGAAATATTGACCTTACAGCAAATGAAATCGGCTACAACTCCGGCACAGGTTACAACAAAATGAAATACTGCATAATTTTTCCTTTGAAAGACAAACAAAACGGAATTACCAGCTTTTACGGTCGGTCAGTAATCGACAATACCAACTCAAAACATTATTACTCAGCAAACCGAAAAGGACTTTATCCCAACTACCCACAACCGGAAACAACAAAACTTATTTTAACCGAAGCTATTATAGATACAGCAACGATTTTACAAATACCTGAAGTAACAAAAGAGTTTACAATCTTATCGCTATACGGCACAAACGGATTAACAGAAGAACACAAACGAGCAATATCAGAACTAAGCCAGTTACAAGAAATCATTTTATTCTTTGACGGAGACGAACCAGGAAGGGAAGCAACAAGAAAACATGCTGAAACTTTACAGCAGCTAAAGCCAGGCATTAAGGTAAGTTATGTGCAAACGCCCGATGGCGAGGATTTAAACAGCTTGTCAGTCAAATACGACAATAATTGCTTATTACAGTTGTTAAGTGAAAGACTTCTTTTTTCAATTGAAAAAGAAAACATGCAGCAGCCACGACAACAGAACCACGGTTTAAATATTACCAACTCCAATAAAATCAGCTATGCAACGGGTACAGCCATTTACTACATCAAAGGCGGTTTAAGAAAAGAACTCGATAGCTTGAGAGTAAGTTTAGTAATCGAGAACCCAATCACCACTATAAAAAGCCGTTCCAAGCTTGATTTGTACGAAGATAAACAAGTGGAAAAACTAAGCCGAGAAGCATCGGAAAAGCTTGGTTTACGTGCCGATTTACTGGAAATGGATTTAAGCGCAATGACTGACCTTTTGGAAGAATACCGGGAAACCCAACTAAGCGAAACAGAAACAGGCAAACCCAAATACCAGCTACCACCTACAACAATCGCAGAATGCACAAGCTTTTTAAAACAAGTAGATTTAATAAACCGCATTAACCAGTTAATCGGAAGATCCGGTGTAATCGGCGAAGAACATAACCGTTTGTTTTTATTTGTGATTGCAAGCAGTTATAAAATGCCCGATACCCTGCATGCACTTATACAAGGCAGCAGCGGGAGCGGTAAAACACATCTTTTAAGCAAAATAGGTGGGCTGATACCACCGGAGGACAGCATCTTTTTGACCCGTGTAACCGAAAGCAGTTTTTACAATTACGATGAAAAGTATTTTAACCACAAACTCCTTTGCATGGAAGATTTGGACGGCTTGAAAGAAGAAGCTTATCTGGCATTTAGGGAACTGCAAAGCAAAGGAATGTTGACCAGTTCCACCAGCATAAAAAATGAAAATGGCACGATACAAGGTTTTGTAAAAACAGTAAAAGGGCCGATTGCCAGCTTGTCGGCTACAACGAAAGGCGAGATATACGAAGACAATATGAGCCGTATTTTTTTAATTGCTGTAAATGAAAGCAATGAACAAACTGGGCGAATAATAAAATACCAAAACGAAAAGGCAGCCGGATTAATCGATGTATCAGAAGAAAAAGAAATAATCCGGTTTATCCAAAATACCATAAGGATATTAAAACCATATCCGGTAATCAATCCATACGCCCATAAAATACTCTTACCACAGGAAGCCCATAAAATAAGGCGGCTCACAGAGCTTTACCACGCTTTTGTAAAGCAAATTACACTAATCAACCAGTACCAAAGAAAGAAGGATGCACAAGGTCGGCTAATCACTCAAAAAGAGGACTTGTTTACTGCCAATGAAATCATGTTCGAAAGCATTATTTTAAAAATAGACGAACTGGACGGCAGCTTAAGGCAATTTTACGAGCAGTTAAAGCAATATATCCAAAGCAAGGGCAATGAATACCAAAACTACCAATTTGCACAAAGAGAGATCCGACAAGCCTTGAATATGAGCAAAAGCCAGTTACAGCGTTACATCAATGATTTACTGGATTTAGAATACCTGCAACAATCGGGAGGCTACCAGAACCGGGGCTATAAATACAAAATTACCTACTGGGACAATATCGAGGCTTTACGCTTAAGAATAAGGAATTATTTAAACGACCAGATTAAAAACCTTTAGTGAACCAGTTTACAGGGTCGCAAGTTGGGTCGCCAAATCCCTTGTAAAACCTAAGAAATATGCTTAGCGACCCATGACCCAGAAAAATGCTTATAGAGAAAAAATGAAAAGTCTTCCTCTTTATAACCAAGATTACCAAAACCAAATAGAAAACTTTAGAGCCTATTTGCATGCAATAGGACTAAACGAAGGAACTCAAAATATGCTGCCCAGCTGCATAAGAGAGTTTTTACATCAAATAGAGCAACAGGGAATAAACCAATTACAGAACATCCAACAAAATCAAATACAGAACCACTACGAATATTTACAACACCGCCCAAACCAACGAAGAACCGGCAACCTCTCGAACAGCATGTTAAACCACCACATGTACGCTATCAGAAAGTTTTTTAATTATCTGGAACAAACCAACGGAATCACCACCAACCCCACGAGTAACCTTGAATTTAAACGCTTAAAAAGCAAAGAGCGTGAAATCCTTACAACCTGGGGAATCAAACTTTTATACCGGGTTACAGCGACATTACGGGAAAAAGCCATTTTAGGAATCTTCTACGGTTGCGGACTACGAAGGACCGAAGGTGAAAAGCTGAACATCAATGATATAAACCTGAAAACAAAACTTTTGTACGTCAGGGAAGGCAAAGGAAAGCGAAGGCGGGTAATACCAATCAACAAGCAGGTAAACGAAGATTTTAAGAATTACCTGTATTGCGAACGTGGCGAATACATTAAAAATAAATCCCCGAAAGATGCTTTTATACTCAATAAAATAGGCAACAGGATGAGCGGCAGTAGTTACAACGATACTTTAAAAGAAATTATTGAGAGGGCAAAGCAAGCAAAGCCCGCCTTCGCCGAGGCTATGGCGGGCAAGGAAATCAGTTTACACAACCTTCGCCACTCCATCGCCACGCATTTACTTGAAAACGGCTTGCCCATTGAATACGTCCGGGATTTTTTGGGGCACCAATACTTGGAAGCAACTCAAATATACACCCGTGTAGACTTAAAAAAGCTGTAAATGAATTTAGAGGAGTATTTACAAAATCACCATCAGAAGTCAACAGTAGAAAGGTATTTACGGGATATTAAAGCCTATCTGACAGAAGAACCAGGAGCCCAGGCAGCCACATACAGCGACATTATAAACTACATCAGTAAATTACGAGAAAGGTACAGCAACAAAGCCACGGTAAACCGGATATTGCACAGCATCAAGAAATATTACGAATACCTTGTAAAAACCAACCAGATACAAACCAATCCGGCAAAAAACATCCATTTAAGAAATTACCGTAACAAAGATTTACAATTACAGGATTTATTTACATCTGCAGAACTTGAAAATCTTTTAAATGAAACTGTTTGGAGCAGGAAAACCATAGCAACCAGGAATAAAGTAGTTATCAGTTTGCTAATCTATCAAGCCCTTACCAGACAAGAATTAACGCTTTTACAAACTGGTCAAATCGACCTGGAGAAAGCCACAATAAAAATACCGGAAAGTCCAAAGAGCAATGCAAGGGAACTGCCATTAAAACCAAATCAGATAATGCTATTTTACAAGTATTTAAACGAGGACAGAAAGAAACTTTTAAGAAAGGATGAATCGGACATGTTCTTAATCGACTGGCACGGAAAGCCAGTAACAGAGGACGTAATCCGGAACCTTTTAGAATACTGTAAGAAATACTTTCCAGGAAAAAACCTGAATGCAACCACCATCAGAATGAGCGTAATAACGAACTTATTGAAAGAAGGTAAAGACTTACGGATAGTACAAGCTTTTGCCGGACACAAATATCCATCCACAACCGAACGGTACAAACAAAACCACATTGAGGAACTGAAACTGCAAATCGAGAAATACCATCCTTTGAACAATCAATAAACCCCATAGCCCAAGCACCCCACAGCAAATAAAACCCAGCCGTGCCGAAGAAAAATCGGCACTCCCCCTGTCTTTTATTTGCTTCCCCTACGCCGACCCTTCTGTAATTTTTTCCGTCATGCTTTTTGTCCGGCCCACTTACGGCACATTGCTTTTTTATTTTTCAATTGAATGATTTTAAGCGGTAAAAACAAAAAATCAAAGAGCCGTGCCAATGCTTGAAAACAAAAAGGCACGCCCGAAAAAATTACCCAAAGCTAAGTTACATAATACGAGTTATAAGAGCAGCCGCTCGAAAAATCCCCCCACAGACCAAAGCTGTCAATTATAACAAGTATTATGTAAAATAGCCGCTCAATCCACGCTCCCCATCACACGCCAACGCTGACAAACAGCATATTAAAAAACCGCTCAACCCCGACCCTCGTAAACCAAAGTTTTTTTAAAAAGCTGTTTGCTGCCCTAAAAGCGGTAACAAGAGCCGCCGAAAAAGGCGGCACTTGTTGAAGTATCTATCCACCAAAACCCCGGCCACCACCCCAAAGAATGCTATTGAAACGAGAATAACCCAAAAGCTTCAGTACTAAATTTGAAATTATCTGCAAGGGTTATTTCCCGTTTCAACAGCACATCATCATCACCATAATGATTAAACCTTTTTCTTTTATCTGAAATTTTTTCAATTGAAAAGTTCATTTAAAAGAAAAAAACTTCTTATTTTGTGCTGTTATAAGATTTTACGTTCTTTGAAAAAGGTTGTGTAAGGAGTTGAAAACCAGTTAAAATACTGGTGCAGACCTATACCGTTTTGG
>JAFGAK010000190.1 GCA_016933745.1 Bacteroidales bacterium | reverse complement strand
TTCATGAGTTGTAATTGATTTTCACT
Source organism: Bacteroidales bacterium (assembly GCA_016933745.1). Classification (GTDB taxonomy): domain Bacteria; phylum Bacteroidota; class Bacteroidia; order Bacteroidales; family UBA12170; genus UBA12170. Next base: position 4,683 of record JAFGAK010000190.1, on the reverse strand, counting down.
ATATTTGAAAATAAAATTTCACAAAACATAATGGAAAATAATCGTTTTTCACTTGAAATAACCGTTTTTCACGGACGCAAGGCTCCCGAGACAGGAATTCTTGTGGGGTATGGCGCTTTGATAGAGGCCTATGATTTAAAAGTGCCGCTTCCCGATGTACTGTCGTTGATAAGCTTCAAAAACAGGAAGTATTCATCCGGCCAATGGCAGGTGTTTACATCGAGGCACCTTCCGGGCGACACACTTTACAAGCAGTTGGTTTTTGCACTAAAGTACGAAGGCATCAATTTACTTGTTCTCAAAAAATTGTTCCAAAAGCTTTCGGAGTCAGAGATAATTCAATTGTTGCAGGAAGAGCCAACCGGGCAGTATAGTCGCAGGTTGTGGTTCCTTTATGAGTGGTTGTTTTCACGAAAGCTATTCATCGACGATTTGCAAATTGGAAACTATGTATCCCTTGTCGATGAAAAAATTCAGTATGGTCTGGGAAACGGAACAAAATCAAGTCGCCACCGTATTGTGAATAATTTGCCGGGCATACCCGGATTTTGCCCCTTGATACGTAAAACCGAAAAACTTGAGGCATACATTAAGTCCAATTTATCAGAACAAAAGGCCGGTCTTGTTCATAACATGCGAAAAGACATACTACAACGCGCATCGGCTTTTCTTTTGTTAAATGATTCGAAAGCTTCGTTTAGCATCGAAGGCGAAAGCCCAAAGAGTAAACGTGCTGCCCGCTGGGGACAAGCAATTAGTCAGGCCGGATTGCACGATTTAAGCATCGCAGAATTGATCCGACTTCAGCAAATTGTAATTGAGAATGGGCGGTTTGTCGATATGGGATTTCGGAAAAAAGGAGGTTTTGTTGGCGAACATGACCGTACAACGGGCGAACCAATTCCCGATCATATTTCGGCCAGGTGGCAAGATCTCGAATCGTTGATCGATGGCCTTGTTGGTGCCTGCGAGTTGCTTAATAATAATGCAATTGATGCTGTTTTAGCCGCATCGAGTATTGCTTTTGGCTTTGTCTTTATCCATCCGTTTGAAGATGGAAACGGCAGAATTCACAGGTACTTGATTCATCATGTATTGGCCAGGAAAAAGTTTTCGCAACAAGGAATCATCTTTCCGGTTTCGGCATCTATTCTCGATCGTATTGTTGATTACCAAAAAGTGCTTGAGTTGTATTCAAAACCATTGCTGGATTTTATTGAGTGGGAAGAAACCAACGACCACAATGTTAAGGTACTAAACGAAACGGCCGATTTTTACAAATACTTTGATGCAACCCTGCAAGCCGAGTTTTTGTACGATTGTGTGAACGATACTATTCAGCGCATTATTCCTAACGAAGTGGCTTACCTGGCCAAATACGATGAGTTTAAGCTGTTTATTGAAAATGAATTTGAAATGCCCGACAAGTTGGTTGCACTTTTGGTTTTGTTTTTGGAACAAAACAATGGGAAATTATCAAAACGAGTGCGTGGAAAAGAATTTGAAAAATTGACCAATACTGAGGCAGAGATGATTGAAGATGCTTATCGGGAGATATTTGTACAATGATGGAGCAATTTATAGGCTTTACACTTTGTAAACGTTTAATTTGGTGCGCATTAATCAACAGATCATTAGATTTTAGGCATTAGATAATACATGTTGTTTGGAAGAGGCTAAATGTCAGTTTTTAAAGTGAATATATCATAAAATCAGAAGCAGAACATTTTCAGAAACTAAAAAACAACAACGAACTGTTTTTTCATGCCAATCGGTTCATTTTGCTTTTCAACCTTCCCTTTACTTGCAGCATGCCCAAAATCTTCGATCCTTCGGGGCTTAGACGGACAAAAGATGTTTAAGGATTTCACCCTTTAGATAAGGATGTTCCGTTTAGGGGCTCAGCTTGCCGTATGCGCTAAACGAACAACGGGCTTCTAACCCGTTTTGCGCGAAGCATATTTCGTATTTGAATGCACAAATGAACTGACCCCGGCCGGGGTCGAACCCTTTTCTGTTGCATCATTTTTCTATAAACATGCAATCCCGCCGGGATTGTTTGACCGAAAATTAGATGAGACACCGTGATTTGAAAACAAGAACTGGGGTATGCATCTCTTTCCGGTCATGAAATACACAGAAAACGTAAGGGAACTATTTATTTGCGGTAATGATTGAGATAAAAAATAATGCACAAAACAACGGTAGTTGATAATATAAACCGTATATTTGTGCAAAGCGGTTTTTCATGAATGATACATTAAAGAAAATATTTGATGCAAATAACGGCTACCTTGAAACAAGGCATCTTAAAAAACGTTCCGATTTTTATAAGTTGAAAATGTTGGTTCAAAGTGGCGATGTTGTTTTAATAAAGCGAGGTTTGTACCGCCTTGCTTCGTTGGCAGGAAACAATGAACTCGCAGAGGTGTGTAAGATTGTACAGCCAGGTGTAATTTGCATGTTTTCGGCCTGGTATTTCTATCAGTTGACAACTTTCGCTCCTTCTTTTTATGATCTTGCAATTCCATCAAAAATGAAGCGAGTTTTGCCTAATTATCCGCCGATTAATCTCTATTACTGGAATGAAAAACAATATAGTTTGGGACAGATTTTAGTTGATCATGAAGGAGAAACAGTCAAAATTTTTGATTTGGATAAGTCGGTTTGTGATGCCATAAAATTTAAAAATAAAATTGGGGAAGAGTTGTCGATTGAAGTGCTTAAGAATTATCTTAAACGGAAAGACAGAAACATAGATAAATTATTGAAATATTCACATCAATTGAGGATTGAAAATACACTTAATGAGAAGCTTAAGTTGTTGATATGAAGCAATCTGCTGCATCGATTAGAGCCAGATTGGCTCAAATCGCACGAAAAGAAAACATATCTTTTCAATTGATTATTCTGCGATTTATTCATGAAAGGTTTCTTTTCAGACTTTCAGTTTCAAAATACACCAGTAATTTTTTACTAAAAGGAGGCGCATTGCTTTATGCTTTAGAGGGAGCAAAAACCCGATCGACTAAGGATATTGATTTTTTAGGAAAAAACATAAACAATGATATTGAAATAATCAAAAAAGCATTTGTCGAAATTTGTTCATTTGAATATTTTGAGGATTTTGTTTGGTTCGATAAAAAAAGTATTGTTTCACATACAATTTCCGATCAAGATAAATATCATGGCATAAGGGTGTATATTGATTCTGGATTTGATAGCATAAAACAAAGATTACAAATTGATATTGGTTTTGGAGATGAAGCTGTTTTGTTACCAAAAAAGATTAATTATCCATTGCTTCTTGATAATTTAAAACCACCCAGACTGAATGCATATTCAATTGAATCAATTATTGCAGAAAAGTTTCAAATTATGATAGAGTTTTCGACTGTAAACAGCAGAATGAAGGATTTTTATGATGTTTATCTATTGCTACAATCTGTTAAGGTCAATAAAATAAAGCTTCAACTTGCCATTCGCAAAACTTTTGAAAGGAGAAATACTATCTATTCTGACAATCATGCTCTGTTTGAAAAAGAATTTTCATCTAATCCTTCACGTTTAAAAATGTGGAAATTATTCTTACATAAGGCTCGTTTGGATGAAGAAATTGACTTTAAAATCGTCCTTGAACTAATTATTGAAGAACTGCGCCCATTTTGGGAGTCGATGAAACGAAATGATAATTCATAAATATTTTTCGTAATTGGCATATACCTACAAAAACCGTATCCCGGCTTTCAATCCGAACCATGTTTTGAGGTTGCGATTGTTGCCTACTGCCTCGTTTGAAATAAAATACGGTGCAAGTGTGCTGAACGTTGATCCGTATTGTGGGGTGCTTGCATCAACAAGGTAAAAATTGTAGCTAAGCCCTAAATTCAACGATACTTTTTTGGCAACTGGATAATTGGCCGTAAAGCCTAGTCGGTACAGCATATTGATATCGTCGGTATAAGTGCCTAAAGAAACATTTTGGGCAATTAAATCGAGGTCGTAGTTCAGCTTTTTATCTTTCCGAAACGAAGTGCCGCCTCCAATGCCGTAGGTGTAAAGCATATTACTGCCAACGCTTTGCGGCGCATAGCCAAACATCAAAACAGTATAAAAGTGTTTGGTGCCGCCTCGGTAGGCAATATTGGCCAAAAAGGTTTCGGTAGTGTAAACGTCGATATGCCTGTAGCCTTTTCTGTTGATGTTGATGAGGCCAAGTTGCACACCGCTACAGCTGTCGGCAATGTTGATTATTCCAATTTGGGCTCCATTTATTACGCCTGCCACGTTCAATAAACCCGATACTTGCGCACCCGAAAGGCTGTCGGACAAGTTGATTACTCCAACACTCTGCAACCCCTTTCCGGTTTGTGCATAATTCATTACACCGGCAAATTGAGCGCCTTTTATTTTTTTTGTAGCATTGCCAAAGCCGGCTGCCTGTAAACCAAAAAGTTCTTTTGCCGCATTTATTGCACCTGCAGCTTGTAAACCTTTAATCGATTTACCAACAATGTTTACAGCTCCAACTGTTTGTATCCCCAAAAAGCTACCCTTCACATGGTTTAAAGTTCCTGCCGACTGCAAACCATTGAAATTACCTCCTGTTTGGTTAAATACTCCGGCAAATTGGCCGCCATTGAAATTTTGGCCTACACGGTTCAATACCCCTGCCGATTGCAT
>JAFGAK010000189.1 GCA_016933745.1 Bacteroidales bacterium | reverse complement strand
TTTTTAATGTATATCCATGTCGGCTTTCATAAAAAGAAGATGTTTAAGCGTAACTTGGATTTCTTGCATGTATTCTGTTACTGCTTTTACGCTGCCGGGCAAAGTATATATAATGGCAGAGCCTGTGGTTCCTGCTACACCAGCACTTAACAAGGCATTGGGTTTTAGGCTGCCGTATTTTAACCGAATATGTTCCATGATGCCGGGAATTTCGTGGTCTAAAAGTGGTTTTACAACCGATAAAGTAATATCGCGTGAGCCAATACCCGTTCCTCCCGTTGTGAAAATTAAATCGAATTTTTTTTCTTTGGCATCTTCTATTTGGGCTAGCAGCAAAGCTTTGTTATCTGGAATAATTTGTTTATCGATTTCAACTTTCCAAGACTGCTTTTCGAAAAAGGAAGTCAAGTTTTCTACAATCAGTTTTCCACTTAAATCTTCGTAAATTCCTTTGCTAGCACGATCGCTGAGTGTAATTACTTTCACTTTGAATCGTTTCGGAATATATTCCAACGAATCTCCGGCGGTAAGCGTTCCGCCTTTATTAACACGCATAAAAATCCCAACACGTGGCATTACATAATGTCCGATTTCGCGGAAAGAGGAATGAAAAGGTTTTCCAACTTGAGTTACTTCAAGTTCAACTTCGTTTCCAACAAAACGATCGAAGGCGTTTACTTGAATATTTTCTAAACCACTCACTCGGATATTTTCGGCAAATTCGCCTGGTTCGGTGGCTCTACTGGAGGTGATTTTACCAAAAGCATCGATGTGAGATTGGTCAATCATACTAACTGCACGAGAAGTATTCGCATGCACATCGCCCGCCACACCACTTAGATCTAGTACTAATTTTTCGCTTGAGTATTTTCTGCCGCGCTCATCGGCTTGACTAACTGAAAGTATTTGTAACTTCATAAGTTTGAAACAAATTTTTTGCAAAAATAGCAAATTTAGGTTTAGGCGCTTTGCGGAATGTATTGAAGCTTATCTCCGGCTTTAATAATCCCACCTTTTAATACGCGTGCAAAAATGCCTTCTTTTGGCAT
>JAFGAK010000188.1 GCA_016933745.1 Bacteroidales bacterium | reverse complement strand
CAAAACCTATATCATCACACTCGCGACTTTAGCATCGCCGGAAAATCCGACGAAGAGGTTCGAAGAGTTCAGTTTACTTTTTCTGAAGATGAAGAGAATTTTTTCATCCAAACAAGTAATCTTTTATTAAAAAATCAGATCCAAATTGTTGAAGAAAAGATTAATTTTGTCAATCAGCTTTCGAAAGAGGAGCTAAAAGAATTGTACCGTAAAGTACTTACCAATAACCAAATTTCTAATAAAGGAGGAGCAGGATTGGGCTTTATAGATATGCGTAAGAAATCAGAATCAGAATTAGTTTACCAAATAGAACAAGTAGATTCAATTCTGGCTCGATTTACATTTTTAGTTAGGATAAACAAAAAGAAAGATAAGGAATGAATGAGTTAATTTTAAACGGAAGTAAGCAAACACCCTATGTAAATTTCAACGCCCAAACGGGTAAACTGGAATTAAGTGGTCGTTCTATCCCTGAAAATTCTTTTGAATTTTATAATCCTTTATTGGAATGGCTTTCAGAATACTCGAGTGTTGCTTTGCCGCAAACCGATATCAGAGTGTACTTGGAATATTTCAATACAAGCTCCTCAAAATACATCCTCGAAGTTTTAAAGCGTTTAAAAGATGTAAACGAGTTGGAAGGAAAAAAAGTAAGTGTTGAATGGTGCTATGATGCCGACGATGATGAAATGCTTGAAACCGGCGAAGATTACGAAGATGTAACCGGTTTGCATTTTAATTATACCGAAATAGACGAATAGAAAATGGCCGAAAGGAAAAAAGCAAAGAAAGAAGATATCTATTTTGATGAAGCTTCATTTCTTGACCGATCAAAATTTTTTCTGCAAGACGAAAATAAAACCAAAGAGGAAACCAAAGAAGAACTTACCAATTTAACCGGCAATTATTCAGAGTTGCTTGATCAAGTAAAATTAATTACTCGAATTAGTGATCGATTGCAGCGTAAGCTTGATCAAACCAACGATGCGTTAAATTTGGTGAATGAAGAAATTCAGCGCAAAAATGTGCAATTGGAACAAACGATCAATGATTTAGCAGAAGCAAAAATTGGGCGAAGAGCTACTACCCTTGTTTTTATTTTCGCTATCTTTTTATTCATTGTTTCCGAAGCCTTTATTGAACCTTGGATTGAAACCTATTACAATAATTTTTTTATTAGCCTTGGAATCAAAGGAATTATCGCTTTGCTAATCAAACCGGTTGAATCTTTAGTTGAGCGTACCCTTTTAAAGCGAACACGTGCAAGAACGCTAAAGGCAGCTGAAATTAAGCTCGATCAAACGGCTTAATCCTATTTTTCAAATCAAAATAAGCTTTTGGAATCCAAAATATTTTGGTACTTTTGATCGCGCTAAAATCATATTTAATTATATTTATTGAAAAGATATTGTTGGGTTTATCATTCCATGGTAAACCTATGAGGTTTTATTTTTTATAGAATAAAAACAAATGGTATGAAAGAGATACGATTACATGACAAAAAATTTTCAGTTTCCATTGATTCAAAAAAAATTGATGAAGCTATTCAAGTTGTTGCTGATAAAATAAACATCGATTATCAAGGCAAAAATCCACTTTTCTTAGTGGTTCTTAACGGTGCTTTTATGTTCGCTTCCGATTTACTAAAAAAAGTAAATATCGATTGCGAAGTGAGTTTCGTGAAACTTTCTTCCTATTCCGGAACAAGTTCAACACATGTTGTAAGAGAACTGATTGGTCTCGACGAAGCCCTAACAAATAGATATGTTCTAGTGATTGAGGATATTATCGATACCGGAATTACCATGGATAACACAATTCAAAAACTAAAACATTTGCAAGCAGCTGATGTAAAGATTGCCACTTTACTGTTTAAGCCAAATGCATTCGAAAAAAACTACTCAATTGATTATATCGGAATGGAAATTCCCAACGATTTTATCGTTGGTTATGGTTTAGATTATGATGGACTAGGAAGAAATCTTGCCGATATCTATAAAATTGTAGAATAAGCACGCGCAAACCTAATTTATCGACAAAAAAAGTTAATTACCAAAAATCTAGAAAATGTTAAACATAGCATTGTTTGGCCCCCCAGGCGCAGGTAAAGGAACACAATCAAAAATGTTAGTCGAAAAGTACAATTTAACTTACATTTCAACTGGCGATATGCTTCGCCAAGAAATAGCCGAAGGTTCAAAGCTTGGAATGCAAGCCAAATCGGTTATTGAAATGGGGGGATTGGTTTCTGACGAAATTATTGTGCAACTCATTGAAAAAAGGATTGTAGACAACACAAATACCAACGGCATCTTGTTCGATGGTTTTCCTCGAACTACCGTACAAGCTTATATTTTAGATGGATTAATGCTACGTTTAAAATCCTCTTTAACTTGTATGCTTAGTTTGGAAGTTCCTCGCGAAGAGCTTGTTTCTAGAATGATGGAACGTGCAAAAACTTCCGGAAGATCTGATGATACCAAAGAAGTAATCCAATTCAGATTAAAAGAATACGACGATAAAACCAAACCCGTGGCCGATTTCTACAAAGCAAAAGGGAAATATCAAGCAATCAAAGGAACCGGAAATGTCACCGATATATTTAATTCGCTCAACGAAGTAATTAAACAAACATTACGTAAAACGTGGATTAATGTGGTTCTTTATGGCCCTCCGGGATCAGGAAAAGGAACACAAGCTTTGAAATTGGCCGAAAAATACAACCTCGTATACATTTCAACCGGAAAAATGCTTCGTTACGAAGTAGCCGCTAGAACCGAAATTGGTAAAACGATTTCTCCTTACATGGAAAAAGGAGAGATTGTTCCCGACGAAATAGCAATCACGTTAATAGAACGGAAAATTCAAGACCATCCGGATGCCCAAGGCTTTATCTTCAAAGGATTTCCTAAAACAATTGTGCAAGCCTATATCTTAGACGGCTTGTTACTTAAATTAAATCAAAGTGTTTCTATCGCTATTGGAATGGAAATTTCCACTTTGGAATGCTTCAAACGTTTAAGTAACCGTGGGAAAACCGATAATAAACGTCCTTATGATGCGAGTATGGAGTTGATTATTAATCGCTTGGATGAATTTATTAGTCGTACAAAACGTGTCGGCGATTATTATGAAAAACAGCGGAAATTTGTAAGTGTAAATGGTCATGGTAGCGAAGATGAGATTTTTGAACGTCTTACAGATACCATGGACAAAGCATTGATGCAGAGCCGATAATTAGAACTAAAACCCAAACAGTGAATTCAAACTTTGTTGATTACATAAAAATTTATTGTCGTTCCGGAAAAGGAGGCGCAGGATCTGTTCATTTTAGAAGAGAAAAATACATTCCGAAAGGCGGTCCCGATGGAGGAGATGGCGGCAAAGGTGGCGATGTAATTGCTATTGGAAATAAAAATCTTTGGACACTTTTGCATTTACGTTATACACGTCATCTGTATGCCGAAGGAGGCGAAAACGGAAGCGGTTCAAGGAGTACTGGAGCAGATGGGAGCGATGCCGTTCTCGAAGTTCCATTGGGAACCGTTTGTAAAGATTTTGAAACCGGAGAAGTGCTTTGCGAAGTGTTGGAACACAACGAACGACAAGTTTTACTTCAGGGTGGTAGAGGAGGTTTAGGCAACGATCATTTCAAAACTTCTACCAATCAAGCACCTGAATATGCTCAGCCTGGAGAACCTTATATCGAAAGAGAAATCGTTTTTGAGTTGAAAGTATTGGCAGATGTGGGTTTAGTTGGATTTCCGAACGCTGGAAAATCAACTCTCCTTTCTGTTCTTTCTGCTGCCAAACCTGAAATAGCAGATTATCCATTTACCACTTTAGTGCCTAATTTGGGTATTGTTAGCTACCGCGATAATTTATCCTTTGCAATGGCCGATATTCCAGGAATTATTGAAGATGCACATCAAGGAAAAGGATTAGGGCTGAGATTCTTGAGACATATTGAACGTAACGCAGTTTTGTTGTTTATGGTTCCTGCTTCCAGTGATAATATTCGCAAAGAATATGAAATTTTAGTTAATGAACTACGCCAATTTAACCCAGAGCTTTTAGATAAAGATCGCCTTTTGGCTATTTCAAAGTCCGATTTGTTAGATCAGGAATTGGAAACAATGCTGAGCCAAGAACTAGAAGGAATTCCTCATTTATTTATTTCTTCGGTCGCACAAAAAGGACTTACCGAATTAAAAGATGCTCTTTGGGTTCGATTAAATAAAAACGATTAATCCATGCTCGAGTTTTTAAATGAATTGGATGCTCAATTATTCTTAATTCTGAATAGTTGGCATTGCAATGCATGCGATGTACTGATGTGGTGGGCAAGTGACAAATTGATTTGGCTACCATTTTATCTTTTTTTACTTTTTCTATTAATTCGAAAATACAAATGGGAAACCATTGCAATCTTGTTTGCTATCGCTATCCTCATTGCTTTAAGCGATCAAGTTTCCGGATTAATTAAAGATTCAGTCATGCGTTTAAGGCCTAGTCATTCGCCCGATTTAGTAGCATTAGTGAGAACTTTAAAAGGATATGTTGGAGGAAATTATGGTTTTGTTAGTTCACACGCAGCCAATAGTTTTGGAATGGCTTACTTTGTGTATAGCTTTCTAAAAAAAGATTTTCCTAATTATTCATGGTTGTTATTTGTTTGGGCTTTTGTAGTTTCTCATAGTCGAATTTATTTAGGAGTGCATTATCCTGGTGATATTCTTGGTGGAGCACTTCTAGGTTTGGTTTTGGCATCATTGGTTCGTGTATGCTACAATTGGATCATCGCGAAAAGCTGTTTTGCAAAACAATGTTAGCATGGACAATCTGGAAAAAAAATACAACATCGAGGTTGTGTATGACGACAATCATTTAATCGTTATCAACAAACGACCTTCTCAAATTGTGCAAGGTGATAAAACCGGAGACGTTCCTTTAACAGATATCTTAAAAGATTACCTAAAAGAAAAGTACAACAAAGCAGGAAATGTGTACTTAGGTTTAGTACATCGATTGGATCGACCAACTAGCGGAATATTGGTTTTTGCTAAGACAGACAAAGCTAGCAAACGTCTTTCGCTGCTATTCCAGCAGAGAGGACTAAGCAAAAAATATTGGGCTGTCGTAAATAAAGCGCCTCAGGAATCAACAGGAACTTTGGTTAATTATTTAAAAAAAAACGAACAAAAAAACAGGTCGTTCGTTGTTTCTGAATCTACTTTTGGCGCTAAAAGAGCAGAACTGACTTATGTTTACAAGGGTAAAAGTGATCGATATCATTTATTAGAAATCGAGTTACATACCGGAAGGCATCATCAAATAAGATGTCAGCTTGCCCATATAGGTTGTCTTATCAAAGGCGATGTAAAATATGGTTTTGATCGTGCTAACGAAGATTTATCTATTCATCTTCATGCGCGCTCAATCGAGTTTGAACATCCTGTAAAAAAGGAAGCTATTCATTTAGTAGCAAAGCCACCTGAAGATCCAGTTTGGAATTATTTTGCCGATATGTTTAGTGATAGTCTTTAATTTCGTCGATACGAATTACCGACATCACACCCTCAATGGCATTGATGTTTTTGATTAGTTTTTTGAGCGTGTTGTTATCGGAAACATAAAGAGTGATTGTTCCTCCGGCTGTTCCGCCTGAACTTCGGATATGGAAAGTGCGAATATTGATATTATACTCTTTCGTAATGACACCAACAATGGAAGAGATCAATCCGAAGGAATCTTTTCCAGATATTTTAATTCCGGCCAAGAATCCAACTTTTTCTCCCGGATTCCATTTCGCTTTAATAATCTGATTTCCGAAAGTTGACATGAGCGAAATTGCTGTTTCGCAATTTGTGCGATGAATTTGTATTGGTTTTCCCGGACGGTTAATTCCAATCACATCGTCGCCCGGAATAGGATTACAGCACGAAGCAACACTAAATTTGATATCTTTGATGTCTTTATTCAAAAGAAGATTGTCAGGATTTTTATTGATTTCTTCGAGGAATAGATTTTCAAGATTTTTCTTTGCTTCTGAAGATGGACGCCAAAAAGGAATGTATTTTTTCCAATTAAAACCGGCAACAACATCAAAACAATCCCGAATAGTTTGTTCTTCGATCGAATTATTCCCGATTTTATAATAAAAATCGAGCTTTGAGTTACAGTTTAAATAGGTAAAGAGTTTCATCCGGTTTTCTCGTGTATTCTCAATTTTATACAACTCGAAAATTTGGGCAAGTTTGGCTCTCCCTTTTTCTGTTTCTCGTTTTTTAATTTCTTTAATGGCCGTTTTTAAGCTGCTCTTTGCTCTGGCTGTTTTTAAATACCCAAACCATTCTTCGAGTGGTTGGTGAGATTCTGAAGTTAAAATTTGAACTTGGTCTCCTTGCGATAAAACAAAGTCTAATGGAACTACTTTATGATTAACCTTTGCCGCAATGCACTTATTTCCAACTTCGGAGTGAATGCTATATGCAAAGTCCAAAGCCGTGGCGCCAAGAGGAAGTGTTTTAACTTCGCCTTTTGGAGTGAAAACCATGATCTCTTTTGAAAAAAGATTGAGTTTGAATTCAGTCATGAAATCCAAAGCATCTACATCGCTTCCTTGAAGTAAATCCCTTACTTTTTCTAGCCATTCGTCCAGTCCGCTTTCAACTTTATTTACATCCGATTTATATTTCCAGTGAGCAGCATACCCTTTTTCTGCAATTTCATCCATCCGTACGGTGCGGATTTGTACTTCAACCCATCGTCCGGATTTGCTCATCACGGTAGTGTGTAACGATTCGTAACCATTTGCTTTAGGTGTGGAAATCCAGTCTCTAAAACGTTGTCGATTAGGAAGATAGAAATCTGTTACAATGGAGTATACGTTCAGACAAACGCTTTTTTCTGTTTCTAATGGCGTATCAACAATAATACGAACGGCAAAAATATCAAAGACTTCGTGAAAAGGAACGCCTTTGTTTTTCATTTTATTCCAAATGGACGAGATTGATTTCTCTCGATCAACAATTTGATATTTAATTCCTTGTCGATCTAATTCTGTTTTTATGGGACGAACGAAACTTCGAATAAATTTTTTCCGTTCTTCGCTCGTATCTCTCAGGTTAGTAATGACCGATTGAAAAGCATCTGGATCGGTATAACGAAGCGCTAAATCTTCAAGTTCACTTTTAATCGCATACAACCCTAAGCGGTGTGCCATTGGAGCATATAAGAAAGTTGTTTCCGAAGCCACTTTCAATTGTTTTACTGTTGGCATCGAATCTAAAGTGCGCATATTATGCAAACGGTCAGCGAGTTTGATCAGGATTACACGAACATCATCAGAAAGTGTTAATAAGAGTCTTTTAAAATTTTCTGCCTGCATTGATTCTGCCGGTTGATTTCCGAAAATTTCTTTGATTTTCGTCAGACCACCAATAATTTTAGCAATCTTATCTCCAAACAAGGATTGAATATCTTCTAGCGTGTAGTCTGTATCTTCAACAACATCATGCAAAAGTGCACTCACAATGGATTTGGTTCCCAAACCAATTTCGTTTACACAAATCAAAGCCACTTCCAAGGGGTGAAAAATATAAGGTTCACCACTCCTGCGCCGCATACCTTGATGCGCCTCATTAGCTACTTTAAAAGCTTTTCGAATTAATTTTCGATCGCGGTCTTTAGTTGCTTCTTTTGGTCGCCAAGCTTTTAATAGTGCACGATACTTACTCTTGATTTGTTTTGCCTCATTTTCAGTATCAATGATGTAGTTGAATTTATCGCTCTCTCCCATAGATCAATCTTAAAAAACAAATTTAGGCATTTTTTCATTTTTTTCTGAAAATAAACCAGCGCATTTCAAATGAAAATTTGTAATCTTGTTAGAAAGCAGTACAAACATTGAAATACATTGATATTCATACACATAGTTCCTTTAATCCGAATTATTTACAAATTTTGGATTATTCATATCGTCCTAGGAGTACTTTTCAACCAAAGGCGTATTACTCACTTGGTCTGCATCCCTGGTACCTAAAAGAAGAAAGCTTAACAGATGATTTGCAATTACTTTCTGATCAATGCCAAGTGGAAAAATGTGTGGCAATAGGAGAATGCGGCTTAGATAAAATTTGTTCTACAGATTTTAATCTTCAACTCATTGCTTTTAGGCAACAAGTAGAACTGAGTGAGTTTCGTGGAAAACCAGTGATCGTGCATGCCGTAAAAGCATCGAATGAAATTTTAGAAGTCAGAAAACAAAGTAAAGCAAAACAAGCTTGGATTATTCATGGATTTAATGGAAACGGTCAAGCCGCAACTCAATTCATCAAGGCGGGTTGTTATCTTTCTTTCGGAAGTGCGTTGGTGAATCCCAATTCCCGGGCAAGTCAAACTCTCTTAGAGCTTGATTTGGAACAAATTTTCTTTGAAACAGATACTTTGCAACTGCCGATAGAAGAAGTTTATCGTTTAGCTGGCGAAAAACTGAAAATAGAAAAGTCTGCAATACTAGAACGTGTTTTTCCTCATTTTCACACTATTTTCAACTTCAGTTAAAGAGTGTCAGATGATCAGTCATTTTCGGCATATTTTTTGTTTCTCTCTACACAAAATAAAAGGATTTTTAAATGCTATTTTTTATAGTTTGGAATGAATATTAATTCGATTGCAAATAAAAAAAGTCAAAAAATATTAATAATATTGCATGGCTCAAACTTAAATATGATTTCACAGTAAAAAACAAATATAATTAGCTGATTTATAATTTAGAGATATGAATATTAAAGAAAATTTAAAGTACACAAAAGATCACGAATGGATCTCATTGGATGGTGATGAAGCAACAATCGGAATCACAGATTTTGCACAAGGAGAACTTGGTGATATCGTTTTTATTGAGGTTGAAACGGCTGGTGAAACCTTGGAAAAAGAAGAAGTTTTTGGAACAATAGAAGCTGTTAAAACCGTTTCGGATTTGTTTATGCCTGTTTCAGGAGAGGTTCTTGTTTTTAACGAAGAATTAGAAGCAAATCCTGAATTAGTAAATCAAGATCCTTATGGAAAAGGTTGGATAATCAAAGTGAAAGTAGCTAATCCTGCCGAATTGGATGAATTACTTTCCAGCGAAGATTATAAAAATATGGTCGAAGGCTAGAGCTTCTCCGTAAAAACCTTTGGCATAATTTTGGTTATTCTGCCAGTTGAAAGGAAATATTTAATAATTTAGCGGCTCGAAAAGAGAATTTTAGCCGGAAAAAAGCAAGATTATGGAACAGAAAAAATCCAACAAAGCGAATTTAGAAAACAAAAGAACTGTATTTCTAGAGATTGGTTTTGTGATCGCGCTAGCTTTGGTGTTCTTTGCTTTTGAATACAAATCGTATGATAAAGTAGAGTACGCAAACATTGAGCGCGTAGTGGATGATATTCAGGAAGAAATTATCCCAATTACAGAACAGAAAGTAAAGCCTCCTCCACCAAAGCCTCCTCCACAAGTAACTATTATCAATGTAGTTGAGGATGATGTTGAGGTTGAGAATGATATCGATATTGATATCGAGTTTGACGAAGACGAAGCTATGCAAGAGTTTGAGTTTGTTCAAGAAGAAGAAGAAATCGAAGAACAACAGATTTTCCTTGTAGTAGAAAATATGCCTGAGTTTCCAGGTGGAGAAGCTGCCATGTACAAATTCATTGGCAAGAACATTGAATATCCACGCATGGCTAAAGAAAGCGGGATCAGTGGTCGTGTTTTTGTAACCTTTGTAGTAGAACGCGACGGTAGCGTGACCGATGTTAAAGTGTTGCGCGGAATTGGTGGCGGTTGCGACGAAGAAGCAATTCGGGTAATTCAAGCAATGCCTAAATGGAATGCCGGAAAACAACGTGGTAAACCAGTACGTGTTCAGTATCGAATGCCGATTAAGTTTACTCTTCAATAAAATATAAAGCTCCGAATTCGGAGCTTTTTTTATGCCCAGTATTTTTTTATAACCATTGTAAAATAAGGGGTTCTATTATAAATCTGACGATAAAACGAAACGCTTTCTATTCCAAATATTTTTTTTGGAATGGTTCTTGTTTTTAGCCAGTTAAGAAGTAACACCTGATTTTGTTAACAAAACTCTGAACTGTAAAAGGTGCTTAAAAAGAAGTAGAATAAGAGATTTTATTGTTCTGCTCTAATAAAAACCGATGCTTTACATAAGGAGATCGTATGTCACTTTCCGACTAGCAAATAAATTGTTTAACGAAATAAGAATGGTTATGAAAACAAAAAAGAGTAAAAACAAAGATTTGGAAAATAAACGAATCTTGTTCTTAGAAATCGGTTTTATTGTTGCTTTGGGATTTGTACTGATGGCTTTTGAATACAAATCGTATGAAAAAATAGAATACACCAAATGGGAGTCATTTGCACAAGAACTACCAGATGAAATTGTTCCAATTATTCAACAAAAAGTGAAACCACCAGCGCTTCCTCCTCAACAAGTTACAGTAATTCATTTGGTCGATAATCATGTAGATGTAATCGATGTTATTGAAATAGATGTTTTAATTGATGAAGGTTATGGTATGGATGATTATTTTCCTATTGATGAGCCTACCGAAATTCCAGAAGAAAAGATCTTTAAAGTAGTAGAAGAGATGCCGGAATTTAATGGCGGTATGGCAAGCATGTATCGTTTTATTGGAAGAAATATCGAATATCCAAGACAAGCCAAAGAAATGGGAATTAGCGGTAAAGTATTTATCACGTTTGTGGTAGAGAAAGACGGAAGCATTACAGATGTCAAGGTGATTCGGGGAATAGGTGGTGGCTGCGACGAAGAAGCCCTTCGTGTGATACAGCTCATGCCCAAATGGAATCCCGGCAAACAAAGAGGAAAACCAGTTCGGGTACAATTCCAAATGCCTATCAAATTTACCTTACAGTAAAAATTAAACCTCGCGATAGCGGGGTTTTTTATTTTTTTGCTTGAAAATAATCAAAAACGATGCTCGCTTTCGATTCTCCAATCGATGTAGCAATGGTTTCTTTGTCGAGTTGTTTTATTTTATTTACTGAGCCAAATGTTTGAAGCAGTGTATTGGCCGTTTGAGGCCCAATTCCGGTAATTGTTGTTAACTCAGTTTTTAGAGTTCCTTTGTCTCTTTTGTTGCGATGATGTGTTATTCCAAACCGATGTGCTTCGTCGCGAAGTTGTTGAATTAGTTTTAAACTTTCTGATTTTTTATTGATGTATAAAGGCATGCTATCGTTAGGAAAATAGATCTCTTCCAATTTTTTGGCAATGCCGATGATGCTTATTTTACCTCTTAAATGAAGAGCATCCAAGCTTCGTACAGCAGCGCTAAGCTGTCCTTTTCCGCCATCCACAATAATGAGTTGAGGCAAGGGCTCGTTTTCATCCAAAAGACGTTTGTAGCGACGATGAATGATTTCTTCCATCGAATGAAAATCATCCGGCCCAACTACTGTTTTAATATTGAAATGACGATATCCTTTTTTGTATGCTTTCGCATTCTTAAAAACGACCATGGCAGCTACCGGATAATCGCCTTGGAAGTTTGAATTGTCAAAACACTCAATGTGTTCAGGCAAAACGTTCATTTGTAAATCGTTCTGTAATTGCTCTAAAACGCGTTTACTATGACGGTTCGGATCCACCAGATCTTTTCGTTTCTGACGTTCCATTTGATAAAACTTAGCATTGCGTGTAGATAAATCAAGCAGATTTTTTTTGTCGCCTTTTTGAGGAACTAAAAGCTTCGAATTCGGCAAATCTAAATCAATTTTAAAAGGAAGAATGATTTCTTTTGCTTGACTGCCGAAACGAGAATACAGCTCAGCAATCGCCATTTCAAGTAATTGGGTATTGGATTCCTCCAAACGTTTTTTTAACTCAATGGTGTGAGTTTGAACAATGGCGCCATTCAGGATTTTCAGAAAATTTACAAATGCTACTTCTGCTTCTGAAACAAATGAAAACACATCTACATTGTTTATTTTTGGATTGACAACCAAAGATTTGCTTCGGTACGAAGAGAGAATTTCGATGCGTTCTTTTACAATTTGTGCTTTTTCAAATTCCATTGCTTTGGCAAAAGAATGCATCCGCTCTTTTAAATTCGAAATGAGAGTAACAATATCTCCTTTAATAATATTTCGAATCTCTGCTATATTCTCTAAATATTCCGCTTCGCTTTGCTTTCCAATACAAGGTCCCAAACATTTTCCGATGTGATAATCAAGGCAAACCGTAAATTTTCCGGAAGCAATGGATTGTTCTGTTAAATTCAATTTGCAGCTTCTGATTGGATACAATTGTCGGATTAACTCAAGAATTGTATTCATCATTTTTACCGAAGCATAAGGCCCAAAATATTCACTTCCATCGTTGACAAGGTTACGCGTAGGGAAAATTCGTGGAAAAGCTTCTTTCTTGATGCAAATCCATGGAAATGTTTTGTCGTCTTTTAAAAGAATGTTGTAACGAGGTTGGTATTTCTTGATCAGATTATTTTCGAGTAAAAGTGCATCCAGTTCTGTATCAACAACCATAAACTCGATGCGTGCAATTTTAGAAACCAAAACACGAAGTTTGCCTGTTGCACTTGCTTCTTTGTTAAAGTAAGAAGCAACTCGTTTTTTCAGGTTTTTGGCTTTTCCAACATAGATAACTCGGTTTTCCGAGTCGAAATATTGGTAAATTCCGGGCGATTGGGGAAGGCTCCGTATTTGTAATTTAAGTTGATTTTGAAAATCTTTATCGCTTCTCATGAATACTCTAAATTAGAAATAAAAAAGAGAAAAGAATTTTAATCTTTCTTTTTCATTCCATCCCAACCTTGAGCTGTTAAAGGTATCGATTCGTTTGCATTGGTAATCAATGTTCTTTCAGATCCTGTTTCATTCATATGCCCGATGATATAGAATTCGCCTTGACCATTTATCTTTTCAAAATCTTTTTGACTTACCGTAAATAGCAATTCGTAATCTTCGCCGCCATTCAAAGCGCAAGTAACAGGATGAATTTTAAATAAATCGGCTACAGTTACCGTTTGAGGATCGATTGGGATTTTTTCTTCATAAATTGTGCAGCCTAATAATGAATCTTCGCAGAGGTGGATAATTTCAGAAGCTAATCCATCAGAAATGTCAATCATGGATGTGGGGATTAAGTCCATTTCTTTGAATCGATGCACCATATCCACTCTTGCTTCCGGAAGCATTTGTCTTTCCAAAACATATTCGTAACCTGCTAAATCGGGCTGGATGGTTGGGTCTTTAGCAAAAATAGCTTTTTCGCGTTCAAAAAGCAATAAACCTGCATAAGCAGCACCCAAATCGCCACTAACAACAATTAAATCTCCTTGTTTAGCAGTGCTTCGTTTTACAATATCTTTTGGATTGGCTGTGCCTAAAACACTGATGGCAAGTATTAATCCACTTGTACTTGAGGTTGTATCGCCTCCAACTAAATCAACCTGATGTTTATCGCATGCCAATTGCATTCCTGCATAAATTTCTTCAAGCGCTTCTACCGAAAAACGGTTTGAAACGGCTAGCCCAACGGTTATTTGGGTTGGAATTGCATTCATTGCCGCAATGTCAGATAGATTGACCATCACCGCTTTGTATCCAAGATGCTTCAAAGGCATATAGCTCAAATCAAAGTGAACGCCTTCTACTAATAAATCCGTTGAAAGTAAAACTTGTTGCTGATCGAAATTTAAAATGGCCGCATCATCTCCAATTCCTAAAATCGTTGATTTTTGTCGGTTTGCGATATTTTTAGTTAGTCTATTTATGAGCTTAAATTCGCCTAATTCTGCGAGTTCAGTGCGTTTTTGTCTATTCTCAAACATGAAATATTATTTTGTTTGCAAAAATACAAATAATTGTAGTTTAATGTTGATTATGCTTGGTTTGTGCGCCAAAATCCCTTGGTTCGAATTCTTGTAGAAAAAGCGATTAATAAAAATAAAGCAGCAACAAAGGAGGCTAGTCTACCAATAAAATCGCCAAAACGAACGTAGAAAGTAATTTCCTGGTTTGCATTGAGTGTTGCTTTTCGAGCATCTCGTGTCCAATAGTCTGTTTTTTCTAGTAGATCACCACGTTGATTTACAAAACAAGAAATACCTGTATTGGCAGAGCGAGCCACACTCCTTCGGGTTTCAATTGCACGCAAAGAAGCAAACATAAGGTGTTGTTTGTAGCCAGAGGTATCTCCCCACCAACCATCGTTCGTAATAATAAAAAGTAATTCAGCACCATTTCTCACAAAGCCGTTGGTAAAACCTCCAAAAACAGATTCAAAGCAAACCAGCGGCGCTATGTTGAATTTTCCGTCAAAGGAAGTAAATACTTTACGTTCGGTATCGTAACCCAAACTCCCAACAGTTCCTCCCAAATCGAAGGCAATTTGTTGGAAAGGAGCTAAGAGTTTTTGAAATGGCATTTTTTCGGCTCCAGGCACAAACTTCGACTTATGATAATATTCAAGCTTATTGTTTTGGTTTAAAAAGATCGCTGTATTGTATTCATCGTAAAAAGCTCCGGAACGTGTGGTTCGAGCTGTTTCGGTTGGCACTTTTAAAAATCGATACGACGAAGCGCCAACTAAAAGATTTAAATTTGGATAAGAAGCAATAAATTTTTGAAGCATCGGAATGGAAATCGTCTGGTGTCCAAGTGTTGTGGAATAATTAAAGTCAGGCTCTTGGAGATGTTCTTGTATGGCCGATTCAGGAGCTAATAAAAAATCAGTCTGTTCGTCGATTAGCGGAGTGCTAAGCGCTATTATTCGTTCAATGACTTCCTGTGGTGGAGCGTCGTACTGTTCGCCATATGGATCCATGTTTGGTTGAGTAACCACAACGCTGACAGGATTTTCGATTTCTTTATAAGAATGATAGCGATAAACAGAATAGGAAATAGGGAGTAGTAGGAAAATGAAAATTAGACTTACTGAGATTCTCTTACTTTTTTTTGAAGATGTATTTTTAAAGTATAAATACGTTTTTAAAACGAGTAAGTTCATTACCAATATCCATAAACTACCTCCAAAAATCCCCGTGTATTCGTACCATTGAATCAGGGAAGGGTATTTTGCAAATGCATTTCCCAAATTTAACCAAGGAAATGAAAGCGCCCAATCGAGATGAAAATATTCAAATGCCAACCAAAAAACAGCAAGTAGATAAAAGGGTTTTGTCGTAAACGAAAAATATCTTTTTGTGAAAGCATATAAGCCAAAAGCAATAGCCATAAAAGAAGCATTCAGTAGGATGGCCATGATTGCTCCATAATCTGATGCATTCCATATCCACCAAACGCTTATCGCATGCCAAATGATAAATGCTAAATAGGAATAAGCCGTGGCTCGCCATGTTTTAACTCCGAAATCATCTTTGGCAATTTTTTCTTCTAAAAGGAGTAGAGGGACAAATGCAACAAAAAGGAAAAAAGGAATACCGTTAGGTGGCCATCCTAAACCAAATAAGATACCAGATAAGATGGAGAGAATAAGATTTTGGTAACGATTCATCTGCACAAAAATAGGTAAAAGCAACTAAAAAAATACACGAACTTCTTTTTTTGCTAATTCGTCTATAAGTTTCTGAAAATCATCTAAATCTTTGGCATTCAAGATAAACGGATTGTCTCTTAAGAGAATGTTTTTAAGCCCGGGTTTTGCCAGTAATTTCATTGGTATTTGTTCCAAATTATTTCCTTGAAGATCGACCCAGAAAAGTGTTTCTATCCCACTTAAATCGGGTACGTTTTGAATTTTGTTAAATCCGAAATCAAGAATCTCTAAATGTTTAAATTCGGAGATCCAATTTGGCAAGAAAACAATTTGATTATGATGCATGTAGAGGCTTTTTACATGTGTTAGATGACTCATGTTTTCCGGTAAGTTTGCAATTAGGTTAAAAGAAAAAAAGAGCAACTCTATTTTCTTAAGCTTTTCAATTTCAGGTGGAATAGCTGTAAGTTGATTGTAATAAAAGTCAATTTCTTTCAGTTTGTTAAGCTCAAATATTTCTTGAGGTATTTCCGTAAAATTGTTCTTGTAAAAGATCAGGTGCTCTAAATTTTTTAGTTCTTTAAATTGATGAGGAAGATTACTTAGCTTGTTTTCTGCTAAATTCAAGTTTGTAAGCTTCTTTAATTTGTTTATATTCTTGGGCAATTCTGACAGATTGTTTCCGGCAAGTTGTAGTTGTTTTATGTTTCGTAAGCGATTTATGGTGCGCTTGTTTACTGGAATGAAACTGTGGTTTAGTTTGATCTCGCTGAGCGAATCCATCTTGCTAAGAAAACATGGGATTCTTCGAATGTGATTATTACTAAGATCAATGTATTTGAGATGTTTGAATTTTCGCAATGACCTTGGGATGCGTTTTAATGCCATTTTGCTTAAATCGACAGAAATGACATTTGAGTTTTTTGGGAACCGTAATCTTTCAATTTTATTACTGCTTAAATCGATTGATTTTAAACTATCTGATGCGAATATATATTTGGGTAAATAAGTGAATAGGTTATTGCTTAGCTGTACTTTTCTAAGGGTTTTAAAGTTGGATAGGTCGGGTAAT
The DNA here is from genome assembly GCA_016933745.1 of Bacteroidales bacterium. Taxonomy (GTDB): domain Bacteria; phylum Bacteroidota; class Bacteroidia; order Bacteroidales; family UBA12170; genus UBA12170. Next base: position 25,532 of record JAFGAK010000188.1, on the reverse strand, counting down.
TGAACAATTCCTAAGTTGTTGAGATTTAATGAAAAGCTAGAATCACTTGGAATAGTTTTAAGCTGTTCGAACGCAATAGTTCTCTTTTCACTCTGAGAGATGCTTAGTTGATCTTTAATCTTTATCGACTTAAATTCTTGCCCTGAAATGTTTAAATTATACCCAAGGAAAAGAAGTCCAATAATAACTTTAGTTCGCATCAAGTTTTTCTATCAAAAATACAGAGACTTTTTCATTTTAAATAAAAAAACCTCCCGAAACCACTCGGGAGGTAAAACCAAAAAACCTAAATTATAAAACAAAAATTTATTTTTAGAATAATATGTTAATGAAATAACATTGTTCATAAATAAACAATGCAAATGTACTACCCTTTCTGTTATTTGCAAAACAATTAACTATTTTTTTTATATTTTTTTGTCTTATTTAGAATTGATTTTTATTGTGAAGTGATTCACACGGTTTGCGATAATTGAATATATTTGATACTTCACATCTAAACAATTAAATATCTTAATACTATGAAAAAATATTGGTTATCTACTTTAGTTCTGGTAATAGTTACTTTCAGTTTTGGTTTTGCTCAGAAAACCTATTCTCCATTTGTTAAAACAAGTATACAACAGAAATCAATTGACGAACTCTCGGTTACAATTAAGTCGGGTTTAGAAACGAAGAATTTTCAAGTTGTTGGTCAATATAAACCTATGGAATCGAATGATTTAATGGTTGTTTGTTTTACTCGTAAAGATTTACAACAAACCAGTCTTTCATTTAAAGATCGTGGAGCATTAGCATCTGTTCTAAAAATAGGCCTACAAAAAATGGACGGAGGCGTAAGCGTAAGTTTGTTAAATCCAATGTATATGTTCAACGCTTATTTTCGCGAAGATATTTCCTCTAAAATGAATGAACTCACGCTAATTGATACCGATGTAAAAGGTGTTTTAACTGAACTATTTGGTAAATTAACACCATTTGGAGGTGAGTTGACAGAAGAAAAACTAATGAATTATCATTATAAAGTGATGATGCCTTATTTTACGGATCCGGAAGAATTAGAGACTTACGCTAGTTTTGAAGAAGGATTGGCGCATATTCAAAGTATGATTGCAAAATCAGGAACTGTAGTGAAGGTTTATGAGCAAATCTTTGCCGACAAAAAAGTAGCCGTTTTTGGATTAGCTATTCATGAGCAGGAAAAAGGAGAAGCTCATTATTTACCAATTATTGGAGAAAGTCATTTGGCAGCTTTGCCTTATGAAATCATTTTGCAAGGAAATGAAGTAACGATGCTTCCTGGAAAATACAGAATTGCTTTATACTGGCCTGAGTTGACGATGGGTACTTTCATGAAAATTATGAGTACACCTGGCGATATTGAAGATTTCTTTTCTTCGGTAACTGAGAAATAAAGTATCGACAGGAGTTTATTTCCATTCGACAATGGTTCCTCTTTTTTGATCGAGCATGTGTTGAGGTACGCTATCTTTGATGGTTTGTATTAAATTATCGATGAGTTTTGTTTTAGCAAATTTCCGTGTGTAAACCAATGCGACTTCGCGCAGTGGAGTTAGGTCATGGAATCTTCGCACTTGTTTTTGCTTTTCAAAATCCAATTCCAAACTACTTAATTCAGGAATTAGCGTATAACCGCCCTCTTTGTCGATAATGCGCATCAAAGTATCTAAATTACCGCCTTCAAATTCAAAGGGTAAGGCGTCTGATTTGAAATTCTGAATATCACAGAGGTTTACTACTTGATGGCGGAAACAATGCCCGTCGCTTAACAACCAGATTTCTGGCGTGGCAATGTCCTTAATATCAATGATTGGCTGAGCAGCAAACTGATGTTTAGGGTTCGAGTAAACGAGCATTTCTTCGTAATATAATGGCTGTTCAATAATACCTGGATTTTGTAAAGGAGTAACTAGAATTCCAACATCGAGTAAATCTTTTTTGATTTGCTCCTCAATTCGTTCAGTTATCAGCTCTTCTACTTTTATTTTTACTTTTGGATAGAGCGATTTGAATTTACCGGTGAATAGTGGCAAAAGATAAGGCGATATGGTTGGAATAACTCCGATTCGGATTTCGCCCGTAATATCTTCTTTTTCTTCTAAAATCAGGCTATGAATTCGTTTACTTTCGTGCAAAACAATACGAGCTTGTTCAATAACCTTTTCACCTAAAAGCGTTGGCACAACAGGTTGACGGGTTCGATCAAAAATAATCAAGTCTAAATGCTCTTCCAGCTTTTTTATCTGCATGCTCAAGGTGGGCTGAGTTACAAAACATTTTTCGGCTGCGGTAGCAAAATGGCGATACGTATCAACCGCGACTACGTATTCAAGTTGAATTAAAGTTATCATCTTGCAAATATAGATAAAATCTATGATAATATAAAAACAATCGATTTGACAAATATATAATTCGGCCGTATCTTTGCTTTATCAATAAAAAATAATATTCATTTAAAAATAAAATAAATTATGGAAGATCAAGTACAAGTAACTAAAATGCCCGTTATTGGCGATTTAGCTCCAGACTTTACAGCTGTAACAACCAAAGGAACTATCAAATTTTCAGATTTTGCAAAAGACAAGTGGGTAGTATTATTTTCTCACCCAGCAGATTTTACTCCGGTATGTACTACTGAGATGACTGGATTTGCTTTGCGCAAAGGAGAATTCGACGCCTTGAACACAGAACTAATGGGATTAAGTATTGACAGTATTCATGCGCATTTGGCATGGGTTCAAAATGTTCGTGAAAAAACGGGCGTTTATTTTGATTTCCCAATCATTGCTGATATCGACATGAGTGTATCAAAATTATACGGAATGCTACAACCAGGCGAAAGCGAAACTGCTGCTGTTCGTGCCGTATTCTTCATCGATCCTAAAAAGAAAATTCGTTTAGTAATGTATTACCCTCTAAATGTTGGTAGAAATATGGACGAAATTCTTCGCGCTCTTGATGCTTTGCAAGTTGCAGACGAGAAAAAAGTTGCTCTACCATTGAATTGGGTAAGAGGCGAAAAAGCGATTGTTCCTCCACCAAAGACTTTAGATGAGATGAATGAGCGCATTGCAAGTAAATACGAAATGGTCGATTTTTATCTTGCAAGAAAAGATATCTAAGAATTAACGCACGCATTAGAATTATTTCTCTTAAACCTACCTTTCCATTGAAAGGTGGGTTTTTTTTTAGATGATCCTTCCAGTTTGCGTAAACAGCTTAATCATTTTTATGTTTATTTTTACGAGATTACAAACGAGTATAATGAATCGACTTCTTTTTATTTTTTTGGCAATAATGCCACTTTTGGGCCAGGCACAAGAAAAAAATAATTTATTTTTTGTGTTTTTAAATACGAATCCGGATAAAGAAGTGCTCGATAGTTGTCGAATTGCAGAATTGCAGACACAACATCTAGCAAATATCGAACGACTTTATCAAGAAGGTAAAATAATAGCCGCAGGACCATTTTATAGTGGAGGTGGTTTGTTTGTTTTTAAAGAACAATCACTTTTAGCAGTAGAAAAATTAGTGCAAACCGATCCGGCAATTGCTGCAAATAGATTCAAATTGGAAATTTATCCTTTGGAAATAAGCTCTGGTAAGATAGCGCCATATATGGAACCTCTTGAGATGACAACTTTGGTTTTTATCCGAATAAGTGAAAATGCAAAGATAAAGGCCCAAAAACAATTGAAAGAATTACATCGAAGGTTCGGAAAACAAATACTTTTTTCTGCTTATTTTAGGAATGAAAAGGGTGGTTTTGTCGTTTTAGATGCTGATTTTAAAACTGTTAACGAAGAACTTGATAAAGGAGAAAATAGTAGAACAAAAACGCTAATTGTAAAACAATTATACATTGCTAAAGGAACTTTTGTTAGTGAACAGAAAAAATAGAGCTACTTCAAGCGAGATTCCTTAAATTTGCGCCCAGTTAAGCAAGTTATTATGGAAACAGTAGTTAGCGGAATTCGTCCGACAGGAAATTTACATTTAGGTAATTATTTTGGAGCAGTTAAAAACTTTGTTAAAATGCAAGAAAATAGCAATGCTTATTTTTTTATAGCAGATTACCATTCTTTAACAACGCATCCAACTCCGCTTAATTTGCATGAAAATGTTCGTGCAGTATTGGCTGAATATTTGGCTTGTGGCATCGATCCGGAAAAGGCGTGCATTTATATCCAAAGTGATGTTCCTGAAGTAACTGAATTGTATTTGCTTCTTAACATGAATGCGTATTTAGGTGAACTGGAACGTGTTACTTCTTTCAAAGATAAAGTCAGACAACAGCCTGAAAATGTGAATGCCGGATTATTGACTTATCCAACTTTAATGGCAGCGGATGTGATAATACACAAAGCGGCAAAGGTTCCAGTAGGAAAAGATCAAGAGCAAAACTTGGAAATGATGCGTACGTTTGCACGTCGGTTTAATCGCATGTATAAAAACGATTATTTTCCCATTCCTCAAGCTTACAATTTTGGCGAATCCTTGGTGAAAATTCCAGGTTTAGACGGAAGTGGAAAAATGGGAAAATCGGAAGGCGAAGGAAACGCTATTTTTCTAGCAGAAGATCCAAAATCCATTCGGAAAAAAATAATGAAAGCAGTTACGGATAGTGGTCCAACAGAAATGAATCAAGAAAAACCAGCCGTAATTCAAAATCTATTCGACTTAATGAAAGTGGTATCTACTGCGGATACAATTGCCCATTTTGATGGTCTTTGGAATAATTGCGAAATCCGCTATGGCGATTTGAAAAAGCAACTTGCCGAAGACGTAATCCACTTTACAAGTCCAATTCGTGAACGAATTCAGGAAATGTATAATAACACGGATTATTTGAGTAAAGTAACACGAATGGGCGCTGAACAAGCACGAGAAAGCGCTTCGGCAACCTTAAAAGATGTACGCGAAATTATTGGAATCCGTAAATTTTAATTTGCACTAACCCCTTTTTTCTTCTTAAAGTTTAAATTGGTACTTCGCAGGTAGAAGTATTTAATTATGTAATTTTGTATCGTATTTAAAAAAATCGCAAATTGAACGAAACCGCTAAAGCACAAGAAAAAGCCATATTAATTGGTTTGATTACCAAAGGTCAGGATGATGCTCGAAGTAAGGAATATCTTGATGAATTGGAATTTTTAGTTGATACTGCAGGAGCTATAACTAAGAAAAGGTTTGTCCAAAGACTATCGTCTCCAGATAAAAAAACCTATGTAGGTAGCGGAAAATTAGAAGAGATTAGCGCTTATGTAGAATACGAAGAAATAGATATTGCAGTAATAGATGATGAGCTAGGACCATCGCAAATACGAAATTTAGAGAAAGAATTGAAATGTAAAATTCTGGATCGAACCAATCTTATTTTGGATATTTTCGCTAAAAGAGCGCAAACAGCTCACGCAAAAACGCAAGTTGAATTGGCTCAATATCAATATCTTTTACCTAGATTAACAGGTATGTGGACGCACTTGGAACGTCAGCGAGGCGGTATTGGAATGCGTGGACCTGGAGAAACAGAAATCGAAACTGACCGTCGGATTATTCGTGATCGCATTTCGCTTTTAAAGAAAAGGCTAGAGCAAATCGACCGACAAATGGAAACACAACGATCCAATCGCGGTAGCATGGTGCGTATAGCTTTGGTGGGATATACCAATGTGGGTAAATCAACTTTGATGAATTTATTGAGTAAATCGGATGTTTTTGCCGAAAATAAGCTCTTTGCCACTTTGGATACAACTGTGCGAAAAGTAGTTATCGAAAACCTTCCTTTCTTAATGTCCGATACCGTTGGATTTATCAGAAAACTACCTCATGGTTTGGTAGAAAGTTTCAAATCTACCTTGGACGAAGTTAGAGAAGCTGATTTGCTGCTGCATATTGTAGATATTTCACATCCCGATTTTGAGGAGCAAATAAATGTGGTGCATCAAACTTTGCAAGAAATAAAAGCTGGAGATAAACCTGTTGTGATGGTTTTTAATAAAATTGATGCATTTTCGTACGTTAAAAAGGAAGCCGATGATTTAAGCCCTGAAACCAAAGAAAATTATTCGTTGGAAGTTTGGCAGAAAACATGGATGAGTAAAGAACATACCAAATCCATTTTTATTTCAGCGAAAGAAAAAATCAATGTGGTTGAGTTGAAAGATTTGATTTACGAAGAGGTAAAGGAAATCCACGCGGTTCGATATCCTTATAATAATTATTTGTACTAAATAGCTGACGATGAGTAATACAACGAATGAACATAAAACCGCTATTGTACTACTCAATGTTGGAACTCCCGATCAGCCAAATGTAAAAAGTGTTAGAAGATTTCTCTCAGAATTTCTCAACGATCCATATGTAATTACTATTCCTTGGTTTTTTAGAAAATTATTGGTGAATTTAATTATTGTCCCATTTCGCGCTCCAAAATCTACCAAGCTTTATCAGCAGCTTTGGACTAAATCCGGCTCGCCACTTTTAATTCATGCAGAAAATTTAAAAGCAAAGTTACAGGATAAATTGGGTAATTCGTTTCAGGTTTTTGCAGCTATGCGTTATGGTAATCCATCCATAAAAAAGGCATTATTAGAAATCTCTAAAGGAGATTTCGAGAAGATCGTATTGGTTCCGCTGTTTCCGCAATTTGCTGCTTCTACTACGGAAACTGCAGTTCAAAAAGTTTTGAAAGAAGCAAGATCCATTGTTAACTTGCCAAAAATAGAAGTGATTGATCAGTTTTATGCTCAACCGGAATTTATTGAGGCTTGGGTTTCAAGAATAAATGAATATCAATTGGGGACTTACGATCATGTTCTGTTTTCCTATCATGGTTTGCCATTATCACATATAGCGCAGGCGCATCCGGAACAAAAAATTTCGGAATGCTCCTGTGAATCGGAAATGCCTAAACACGGTCATCATTGTTATAAAGCGGCTGTTTATGAAACCACCCGACTCCTTGTAAAGCAACTCGGAATTAAAAAGGAAAATCATTCTGTTGGATTTCAGTCGAGGTTGACCAATAAGTGGTTAAGTCCGTTTACAGATGAAATAATTCAACAACTTGCTAAAAATGGACATAAACGGGTTTTAATTTTGGCGCCCGCTTTTGTTGCAGATTGTTTAGAAACGAAAGTTGAACTTGGAATAGAATATGCTGAAATCTTTCAAAATGCAGGAGGCGAAACGCTGCAGTTGGTAGAAAGCTTGAACGATTCCGACGCATGGGTAAACGCCTTGCACAAGATTGTTTTAAAAGGATAAATTTCTTCCCAAAGTGCTTTGTATTCTTGTCTAAATTATTTACTACTTAATCGCCTTTGGCAAATAATTCCTATTTGTTTTTACTTTTAGAAGGAATTCTTGACAGCTATTCTATTCATGCTAGATTTGATCTTTTTTAGTAGTTTAGTAGCGTTATACTTAAATTGAAATACAATGATTTCTTGGGATGATTTTGAAAAAATAGAGATTCGAACAGGCACAATTCTTCGAGCTGAAGTATTTGAAAAAGCACGAAAACCTGCTTTTAAATTACGGATTGATTTTGGGGATTTTGGCATGAAGCAATCAAGTGCTCAAATCACAGATCATTATACAATCGATTCATTGTTAGGAAAACAAATTGTGGCTGTTGTTAATTTTCCACCCAAACAAATTGCCGATTTTATTTCGGAGTGTTTGGTGCTGGGCGTTTATACAAAAGAAGGCTCCGTTGTATTACTGGAGCCTTCTTTTAGGATTGATAATGGATTAAAAATTGGTTAATCCTTTTTCTCTTTAAACAAATCTTCTTTCTTGGTTTTTTCAACTTTATCGTGATTACGAAGTGTTTTTGAAACGGCAGTATAAGGTCCTGTAATAACTTCTTGCTCAAATTCAACACCTTCTAAAATCTGAATATTGGTATTGTCCTGAATGCCGGTTTTTACAGCAACCATTTTTGCTTCGCCATTTTCGTATAAGAAAACATATTCTTTGATTTCTTTTTTTGCTACAGATTTTTCATCCTCATCTTTTGCTTCATCACGTTTTTCGCGTGCTGTTTGCATTCTGCCGGTCGTATCTGCGCGTGTAGTTACTGCGGCAATTGGTACTACCAAAATATTCCGTTCGGTATGTGTTTGAATATCAACAGAAGCAGACATTCCAGGACGGAATGGAGAATAATTTGGATCATTTTCTGGCACTAAATCAGTATAAGAAGAACTTAGAATGCGAATCTTCACATCGAAATTAGTTACCTGATCCGCACTTGTTCCGGTTGTATTTGCCGAGGTGGCAATTTCGGTAACTAAGCCTTTAAAATCTCTGTTCAAATAAGCATCCACTTCAATTAGAGTAGTGTCTCCTAAATGTACACGAACAATGTCGTTTTCACTAACTTCAACACTAACTTCCATATTATTTAGGTTGGCAATACGCATCAACTCGGTACCTGCAGAAAATTGAGATGCTCCTTGAACGCGCTCTCCACGTTCCACATTTAGTTTAGAAACCGTTCCGTTTTGTGGAGCATAAACAGCAGTTCTACTTAAGTTTTCTTTGGCTTCGCGTAAGGAAGCAGCAGAGCTTTTTACCTGAAATTCAGCAGATTTTAAAGATTCTTCTGCAGCAACAACACGTGCTTGCGAAACATCAAACGTAGATTTAATACGTTCCATTTCAGAATCGGAAATTACTTTCTTTTCCCATAATTCTTTATTCCGATTGTAATCTAATTTGTTCTTTTCAAACTCAGATCTAGCTTGGGCTAGGTTTGCACGCGCATTTGCTTCTCCAGCTTTTTGAGAGTTTAAACCTGCTTCGGCACGCTCATAAGCTGCAATATACGATTCTGGATCTATTTTGGCTAAAAGTTGTCCGGTATGTACCATATCTCCTTCAAGAACAGTTAATTCAATAACTTCGCCTGAAATAAACGGACTTACTTTGATGTCTTTTTCTGGTTGTATTTTACCATTGGCAGTCACTGTTTCGATAATTGTTGTTTTAGAAACACTTTCTACAGTTACTTTGGTAGCATCTGTAGCTCCAATTTTGCCATTCTTTTTTAATACAGCTAAAACGATAATTGTGATAACTAAGGCTCCGCCAATCCAATAAATTAATTTATTATTCATTCTTAAAAGTTTACAATTTTCAATTAATAGGCATTAAAATTTTAAAGGAACTCCCATGTAGAAGTCAAGTATTTTGGTTTTGAAAATATAATCGTACTTTGCTCTAAGCAATTCAGATTCGGATTGTGTAAGTTTGATCTTTGCTTGATTATAATCTACTGAATTGAGCATTCCTAAATTAAATTTTTCCTCCGTATATTTAAATGATTCTTTCAAAGATGCTACCGAAGCTTTGTTAGCGTGATAAGTTTTATAGGCTGCAATGGCATCAAAATATTTTTGTTCGATATTTTTACGGAGTGCGTTTTTGGCCAATTCCAAATTGAACTTGCTGTTCATATTTTGGATTTCGGCTTTTTTTATTCGTGTGGTGGTTTGATAAGCATTGAAAATGGGAACACTCAAAGAAAGGGAAAGATATTCATTCATTTTATCCGATAATTGATCCCAAAATGCCATGGAGGGAGAGGATAAGTTTGACAAATCAACCGATGAATTTATGCCTCCTCGAAGTGATAAAGAAGGGTATGCCGCACCTTTAGCAATCATAACGCTTCTATTGGAACTCAATACATTCAACTCTGCACTTTTAATTTCAGGCATGAAATTAACGGCACTTGCATACACTTGTTCCGAAGGAATAACTCCTAATTCTTGATTAATTTCGATTTCAGGACGTTCAATTTCGAAATCTTCGTTGGCTGGTAAATCTAAAATTTGAAGTAAATCTAAATAGGCTAAGCTTAAATTATTATCGGCTTTAATAACGTTTACTTCTTCCATCAATCCTTGGGCTTCCATTTCGAGTAAGTCGCCTTTTGGTAAAGTTCCTGCCTCGACTAATTTAGAAGTTCTAGAAAGCTGTTGCTTGGTAACGTCTGCTTGCCCTTTGGCAACCATATACATTTCATGATTGAAAAGAATATTGAGATAAGCAGCCGTTAATTGCAATGCAATATCGTTCTCCATTTTTTCCGAATCATATAAACTCGTACTATAAGCAAGTTCATTTTGCTTTAAAGTATTGTGCTTTTGAAAACCTTCGAAAATAGCAACAGCAGAGTTAATCCCATAACTCGAACTGGTGTTTTGAGTATTGATATAGGTATTATCCGGACCAACAAATCTTCCCCAATTATAACTTAGAGATGAAGATGCATTTAAGGAAGGCGCAAAATCAAATTTACTTTGTTTTAAATCTGCTTGAACAGATTGAATTTGCAATTTGCTTTGCTTAATTTGAATATTATTCTCGAAAGCATAATTGATGCAGTCTTCTAAAGTCCACACTTTTTGTGCAAAGGCAGAGCTTATGCCGAGCGAAAGAAAAACAAAAAGGGCAGTTATGATTGATGTATTAAATTTAAAAGTGGTCATAGGTCTGTTTTTTATTTCGGAGTACTAAGTTAAGATTTTTTAGCATTGTAGCGTTTATAATAATTAAAAACTAACGAAAAACATGCCAAGAATGGCGTATTCTTCGATTTTCTTTTTTCAGTTTTATGTTCTGAATACTAGACGAACTTTCAAGAAGATGGTTACATGCATCTTTATTTTTTGTTTTAATTGAAACGTAATTACGTAAGATTAATTGCATCAGACAATTAACAAGTTACAACCTCGAATATCGCTGTCGTCGAAGCGACCTAAGATTTCAAATGATTGTTTAGAATGTGTAACTCCCAAATCTTTTGTTTCGATAAATGAAATGGAAAAAATATTGGCCAAATCGATGATATTGATCCCTCCATTCTGACCTTTTGGCAGCAAAGTAAACGGATCGTTTACATCTCTGATGAGAATTTTCATCCAAGATGGGCTTTGGAAGATGCCTTTTCCTTTCGAGTAAGCTTGCGAAAGTAATTCAGTCATACCGTATTCTGAATGGATCTCCTGAATACCAAATCCTTTTTTTAAATGATCATGAAGCTCTTCTCTTACCATTTCAATTCGTCTTCCTTTCATTCCTCCGGTTTCCATCACAATCGTATTTTTTAATTGAAACGTATCTTTTTCAATCAAATCGAGTAAAGCATAAGAAACGCCAATGAGCAAAGTTTTCTGCTTGTTTTCTTCTAATTCCAAAATTGTTTCACGCAAATTTTCGGTGTGATTTAAATAAAAACCGCTTTTTGGATGCTTACTTTTGTTAATTAGATGTTGGGTCATGTAAACCAATGAGGAATCCCCATTTTCTAGATAGGAAGGAAGTAACGCTAAAATACAATACGAATCAATATCGCCATAAAATTGGGTAAAAGCAAATGTAAAAGAGCTTTCGTAAACGGAAGCTTGCGTCACAAAATGTTTACTTCGGGTTTGCATGCTTGTGCCGCTGCTCTGAAACATCAGTTGAGCTTTGGTGTTTTTTGCTAAAAGTTGATGACTTTTAAAAAACGATATGGGTAGAAATGGTATTTGCGAATAGTGAAGGATATTTTCCAATTTTATCCCAAGCGAATCAACATATTCCTTATAAATATCAATCGAATTGTATTGATACTGAAATGCAAATAAGCACATTTGATTGAATGCGTTTTCTGTTTTCAGCGTAAATAATTCCTTTTGATATAGACCTAAATTCATCGGATGCAAATATACAATGCGTTTAGCATAGTTAGTTAATGACTAGGTATAAAAAAAGCCGCTAATAAAGATTAACGGCTTTTTTTTGTGCAATTCTAATTATTTAATGCCAAGTTTCTTTTTAACCAATGGTAAAACATTGATGCCACCGTCAGAATAAAGAATGATTTGCTCATTTCCGTTCAAGATATAAGTAAATCCGTTTTCTTTTCCAACTGCTTTGATAGCGTTTTGAATGCGATCAATAAGTGGCTGAGTTAATTCCATTTGCTTGTTTTGGATTTCATATTGTGCTTGTTGATTAAAAGCTTCAATACGTTGTTGAAGATCCATGATTTCTTTTTCTTTTGTTTGCTTGATGATTTGCGACATTGTAGCTTGTTTAGCTTGGTAGTCGTTCAATTTAGCTTCGTATTCTGTTTGCATTGCCTTCAATTGTGCTTCGAGCGAACTAACATGCGCTTGAAGTTTTTGATTGATCGAATCCTGACCAGGCATTACACTTACAATTTGTGCAAAATCAACATAACCAATTTTAACAGTAGCAGTTTGAGCTTGAGCACTTACTCCGGCAACAAACAATAAAACAACAACAAAAGCTTTTAAAATATTTTTCATTTTTTTTCGTATTAGATTTCGATTTATCTGATTAATGCTTCAATAAAACAGCTTTACTGAGTTATCAACAGGGCGCAAATTTATAGTTTTATCTGAAACAAAAAGTTATTTTTAAGATTTTTTATTAATTATTGCCTTGCGTATTATAGCTATAGCCTAGTTCCTCAAGTACTTCGTCGCTTATATTTAGTTTAGGGTCGCTGAAAAGCATGCTTGCTCCAGAAGATTTATCAAAGATAATTCCGTAGTTTTTAAGCTGAGCTATTTTCTCAATGGCATTGTATACGCGTTCTTGAATTGGTAAGACTAACTCTTCGCGCTTTTTGAACAGAAGTCCTTCTTGACCAAATACTTCGTCTTGAAATTTTTTCACTTCTTTTTCTTTGCTGATGATTTCATCTTCGCGCTTTCTTTTCATGTCTTCGGGAAGCAGAACAGCATCGGCTTGATATTTCCGGTACAATGCATCAACAACACTAAATTTTTGTTCAATTTCTTCTTGCCAGTTTGCTGCAAATTCATCCAATTGGTTTTGAGCATCTTGATATTCGGGAATGTTTTCGAGAATATAATTGCTATCTACGTAAGCAAATTTCTGACTGTAACCAAAAGCAACAGCAGTAAATAAAAAGGCAAATAACAGGCTAAATCTTAATTTCTTATTTGTTTTCATAGCGATTCTTTTTAATATGGAACATACATTTTAAATCTTTTCAGGATTATTCTGTAATGGCTTATCCCAAAACTATGCCAAGCTTAATCTAAGCTCTGATTGATAGAGAAATGGAATTGTCCGCCTCCTGCATCCGGCATACCCGGAACATCGTCGAAACCATAAGCCCAATCTAATCCTAACAAGCCGAACATAGGTAAAAATACTCGAACTCCAACGCCGGCAGATTTGTAAATTTTAAATGGACTAAAATCGGCAAAGCGTGCCCAAGAATTTCCTCCTTCAAAATAACCCATTACATAAATAGTTGCGCTCGGATTTAAAGAAAGTGGATAGCGAAGTTCCAACGTATATTTGTTGTAGATTACACCTCCTTGATTACTATTTCTGTAATAATCAGGTGTTAAGGATTCATTGGAATATCCTCTTAAACCAATCAATTCGCGACCATCCATGTTGTTATAACCTGATAATCCATCTCCTCCTAAGTAAAAGCGATCGAATGGTGTTACACCAATGTCTTTGTTGTAATAACCTAAGAATCCAAATTGTGCACGCGTGCTTAACACCAAGTCGCCAACAATAGATGAAAAGAAATTACTTTTAAATTTCCATTTGTGATATTCAACCCACTTGTATTTTTCTTCATCACCCATGTTTGCATAATCCTTATTTCCAAAGGAAGAATAAGGCGGTGTTGCTTCGAGTGTAAATCCAACATCAGAACCGCCACGTGGATAAATAGGTTGGTCAGTAGAATTTCGATTGATGGTTAATGTATAATTGAAATTATTGAATTGACCAGTTCCATCGCCAAAACTAAAAATATTGTAATTATTCAAATCGTACTGTTGTAAATTGATTCCCATATACATCTGAAAAAAGTCATCAGGCCAAGTTAATCTCCGTCCAATACCTACCGATAAACCATTGATGATAAAGGAGTTTTGAGGATCTGTAGTTGCGTCGTAAGTGGTTGTGTAAGAGTATTTTGAGTGATAAAGTGATACGGTTAATGCATTTGGTCTTTTTCCTCCTAACCAAGGTTCGGTAAAGGATGCACTGTAACTTGTATAGCCGGCACCATAGGTTTGAAAGCGCAAACTTAATTTCTGACCATCGCCTGAAGGAATAGGTTGATAGGCTTTTTTGTTGAAAATATTCCGGATAGAAAAGTTATTGAACGATAATCCAACGGTACCGATAATTCGCCCGTAACCCCAACCTCCTGAAAGTTCAATTTGGTCGGATGAAGTTTCTTCTACGGTGTAAATAATATCTACAGTTCCGTCAACCGGATTTGGTTGAACATCCACGCCTAATTTTTCAGGATCGAAATATTTTAATTGTGCCAACTCGCGTTGTGTACGAATAATTGCATCCCGACTAAAAAGCTGTCCCGGACGAGTTCTTAGTTCACGTACAATTACGTGATCGTTGGTGCGTGTATTTCCTTTAATTATAATGTTTTTAAGATAAGCTTGATCTCCTTCTCTGATTCTGATTTCTAAATCGATGGAATCGTTTTCAACCTGAACTTCAATTGGATCTACATTGAAAAACAAATAACCGTTATCTAAATACATCGAACTAACATCTGGGCCGTTTTGATTGAATGATAAGTTGGTTTCTAGCAATTCTTTATTGTAGGTATCGCCTTTTCTAACTTGTAAAACAGTAGAGAGATCAAAATCAGAATAAACCGTATTTCCAACCCAATTGATGTTTCTAAAATAGTATTTGTTGCCTTCGTCCACTCGAATATCGATGGCCATTGTGTTATTCTTTTTACGGTAGATGCTATCGCTGATGATTTTTGCATCGCGGTAGCCTAACTTATTGTATTTAGCTATTAATAATGCTTTGTCGTCTTCAAACACATCTGGAACATATTTTGATGATTTTAAGAAAGTTAGCCTGAAACTCTTTTTCAAATACGCTAGAAAATCTTCGCGCATTTTAGGCAGTTTGAGTTGTATGGCATCTTTGGCGATATCTGCTACCAATTCATCTGCATGTTTTAATGGACGAACAAAGGCTTTTTCTTTGGTTTCTTTTAAAGCTACTTTTAATCGATCTGATTTTACTTCGTTGTTTCCAATGATGTTAATCTCGTCGATTCGAATACGGTTATTCTTTTTTACTTTGATATCGAGATGAACGCTGTTGGGTCTTTTGGGATCTTGTTTTTTTGAAATTTCTACATTGGCATTGAAAAATCCTTTTTCGATAAAATGGCCTTCGATAATTTCTTTGGTTCGAATCAAAAGGTTTTCTGTAACCACATCGCCGGTAACTAACTTTGATTTTTCGCGTAAAGTTTCTTCGTTGGTTTTACTAATTCCACTGATTGTATAACTTGATAGTCTAGGACGTTCTTTTAGCGTAATTCGCAAACTAACATTGTCGTCGCGGATAGCAATAACGCTGATACTAATATCTTCGAACAGACCTTGTTTCCATAATTTTCGGATGGCCATAGAAATGTCATCGCCCGGAATATTGATGGTTTTACCAATATTCAAACCTGAGATGATGATCAATGCATTTTCGTCGAGAAATTCGATGCCACTTACTTCTATTGATTCGATGGTGTAGGATTTTGGTTTGGCGTAATCCAAATCAATTAAATTGTTATCCTGCGCAATCAATGTTTTTGTTCCCAAAAGGATAAACAATAGTAGGAGCGTGGTAACAATACTTTGTTTGGTGTATTTTAAATAATTTTGAATCTGCATCTTAGCTTACTTAGTTATCTGTTCACTTGTTTTGCCAAATCGTCTTTCGCGCATTTGATAATCGACAATGGCTTTATAAAAATCTTCTTTATTAAAATCAGGCCAGTATTTTGGGCAAAAGTACAATTCGCTGTAGGCAATTTGCCAAAGCATATAATTGCTAATGCGCTGTTCGCCACTGGTGCGGATCAGGAGTTCCGGATCCGGCATAAAATTCGTTGTGAGGTGTTGGTTGATTGTTTCGTCTGATATCTCTTGCGATGTCAATTCGCCCGACTTTACTTTTTCGGCAATTTGCTTAACGGCATCTACAATTTCCCATCTAGAGCTGTAAGAAAGTGCTAACGTCAGTGTCATTCGCTTATTTTTCGATGTGTTTTCAATGGCTAACATAAGCTCTTTGTAGGTGTCTTTTTTCAAGCTTTTTAAATCGCCAATTGCTTGTAATCGGATATCGTTTTTGTTGAGTGTTTCGGTTTCTTTGTTGATGGTTTTAACCAGTAGGTTCATTAAAGCATCTACTTCCATCTGTGGTCGATTCCAATTTTCGGTAGAAAAAGCATACAGAGTGACATATTCAACACCAATTTCAGCCGCAGCTTCTGCAGTATCTCGTACGGCACGCACTCCGTTTTCATGTCCAAAAACACGCATTTTGCCGCGTTCTTTGGCCCAACGACCATTGCCATCCATAATAATAGCAATGTGCTTTGGCAAGCGAGTTGTGTCTATTTGCTCTTTAAAATTCATCGTGCAAATTTAGTATAATCAATAATATTTCCCGTTAATTAAATTTCTACAACTGTTATCTTTTCCTAAATGGAAGGCAAAAGTAATGTTTAATCCGTAAAAAATATACCAATCGCCATTGTAACCTTGATAATCAATAGAAACCACTTGATCTAATTCATCCGTAAATGTTTTTCGAGCTCCCCAAAATAAGTTTAAACCGAGTTTTTTAAACGGGCTGTATTTGACTCCCATTCCAAAAGGAGTAGAATAGGCAATCGAATTTACCGAATTAGCAAGAAATACCGAAGCACCTGCAAAAAGGTAGGGAGTCCAGAATTCCTTTCGATCGCCAACAGCATAACGAAAAAAGTTTAATTCGCCTTGCAAGGAGAGTTCGGATAATGAAGTAGATAAATTGCTTGCCGGAACTACTGTATGATCTGCATTGTAATTGCTTGCATCGGATTTTAATGTAGTTTGATTCGCCGATAAACTTAGGGCCCAGCGTTGATTTAGGTTGTATTTTAAAATTCCTCCAAAAGCTAAATTGCTTTCGATAAAATGTTTTTGTGGATTTAAATCGCCAAGATAATATGCTCCTCCAATAAAAGGCCCTACTTCGAGTGTTTGTGCATTTGTTTCAGAACTCAGAAAAAGCAGCACGATAGCAAAGCCAAAAATAATTTGGTTTATTTGTGCTTTTCCTGTTTTGAGTAGTAGAGTAGATCTTTTCATAACTTAATTACGTTTATCAATTCCCCATAATAGTTTAGCCCGAACCGTAGAGAAGAAATTCTCGTCAGGAAGGCGAATCAATTGAATTTCGAAGTTGGCTTTTTCGATAATAAGTTCTTCACTGGAAAAGAAACTCTGGGTGCGCGCGTCTAAACTGACAAAAAAACTGTCGTCGCGACCACTTACCTTTAAGCGTACTTTCTTACTGTCAGGAATAACGATCGGACGCACGGATAAATTGTGAGGCGCAATCGGTGTGATAATAAAGTTATTTGTTTCGGGCGATAGAATAGGACCACCTGTACTTAATGAATAAGCTGTTGATCCGGTTGGCGTAGCAACAATCAGTCCATCTGCCCAATAGGAATTTAAAAAATCATCGTCGATATAAACATGCACCGATACCATTGAATTTGGTTGTTGTTTATAGACGGTTACTTCGTTGAGAGCAAAATTTTTATTTTCGAAAAGATCAGCATGTGAGCTGAGCGTTAGTAAATTACGTGTTTCTATTTTGAAGTTTCCGGAAATCAGAACCTCAATAGCTTCTTTAATTTGTTCTCGATTTACACTGGACAAAAATCCCAACCGACCCATATTGATTCCCAAAATTGGGATTCCTGAATCGTGCACCATTGCTACTGTATTCAACATGTTGCCATCGCCACCAAGAGATATGATATAATCAATTTTTTCGGGAGCATCATCAGGTCCGGAAAAGCGTTGAAAGCGCTTCAGATCGATATCTGCTTTTATTTCGTCAGCAAAAGGAGCATAAAAAAAAGTAGTAATCCTCGCTTCTTCAAGCGTTTCAATCAACTCTTTGAGAAAGGGTAAGGATGCTTCGTTTAATGCTTTTCCAAATATTCCAATTACCATATCAGCAGGTATATTATTCGCTTTTAATGACTATTCTGCGATTAGTTCTGCGCAAAATTAAACTTTTAATAATGCCTTAAAAATATCACTCTGCAATATTAACAATAATTAACGGATATGCCGCCATTTATAGGCTTTCTGTAAGATGTTCAATTCGAAAATATATCTAAAATCAGACTTGTTTTACCTATTCAAAAAGAGTTGATTTTGAAATACAGAAAACTTTCTAAAAAATTTAGCTTATTTTTACATCTTAATAAAATAACCATTCATAAGCATGTTAAATCTCTTACTAAAAAACGCTGATCTTACTAAAAATAATTCGAATACGGACCAAAAGAGAATTCGTCAACAAAGTTTTATCGTTGAATATCTTTATCGAAATGGTCCTACTTCCAATCCTGAATTAGCTAAGCTAACCAATATGAGTTCGCCTACAATCAATAAGCTTTTGGTCGAATTAATGGGCATGAACTTGGTGTTGGAATTGGGTTTTGGCGATTCGATTGGAGGCCGACGTCCCAATCTTTATGGAATTAATCCAAATGCAAAATACATTATCAGCATCGATATTGACTGTCGGATGATAAAAATGGGCGTGTTCAATTTGCAAAACGAAGCAGTTTCGGATGTTGTAACTTACTTTGATAATGTGAAAAATAAAAGTAAGGTTTTTGACGAAATCTTTAATCGATTGGACACCATGCTGCGGGAACTTAGTTTGTCGTTGGATCAGTATTTAGGAGTTGGAATTTCTTTGCCAGGTTTAATTGAAGCAAAAACAGGAGAAACCTTCAGCGATTTGAAAATTGATGAACAAAGTCTCGAATCCTTTTTTATGCAGCGCTACAAATTGCCTACATTTATTGGTAATGATTCTCGTGTGATGGCTCTGGGAGAACAGGTTTTTGGCGCTGCTAAAAATAAAGAAAACGTGCTTTGCATAAATATTTGTGATGGCATTGGAATGGGAATGATTGTAAATGGAAAAATTTACGAAGGCAAAAGCGGTTATGCAGGTGAACTCGGTCATATTAATGTGGTGGAAGATGGCCTTTTGTGTACCTGTGGAAAAAAAGGATGCTTAGAAACAGTAGCTTCGGGAACAGCGTTGATTGAACATGCTCAAAAAGGGATTTTGGAAGGAAAACAAAGTGTCCTTGTCGAAATGGTTGCAAATAACCTGGATGATATTCATGTTTCAACCATCATTGATGCGGTTCATAATGGGGATGCTTTTGCGATCGAATTGATTAGTCAGGCCGGTTATTATCTTGGAAAAGGAATTGCCGGATTGATTCATATTTTTAATCCGGAAGCCATAATAATTGGTGGAAAAGTAGCTAGCGCGAAACATTTTTTGCTCGACTCAATTCAACAAAGTTTAAATAAATACACCATTTATCGCTTAAAACAAGATACCGAAATAATTGCTTCGGAGCTTGGTGGTAAAGTCAAACTCTTAGGTGCTGTTGCGATGGTAATGAATCGACTTTTTGAGCAGGAAAAAGAATTCCTAGCTTAAGGCAATCTGCTCGATAGTGTTTATGAATGCGCATTAGAGTTTTATTTCAGTGATAAAACAATAGGGTAGAAAGCAAAAAAAAGAGGCTTAAAAGCCTCTTTTTTTTTATGCGTTTTGAGTTTCTTCAGCCAATTCTGAATCAATCAGGATTCGACCGCAATACTCACAAACAATAATCTTTTTATGCATCTTAATGTCTAATTGATGCTGAGGCGGAATTTTGTTGAAGCAACCACCACAAGATTCACGTTCAATCTGAACAACTGCCAAACCATTGCGAGCGTTTGCACGAATTCTTTTATAAGCAGTAAGTAATCGGGGTTCGATAACAGACTCGTAATTATTTGATTTTTCAATCAGTTCTGTTTCTTCTTTTTTGGTTTCTTCAACGATATCATTGAGTTCCGACTCTTTGATTTTTAAGTCACCACGGCGTTCTTCGAGTACAAGATTTGCTTTTGCAATATCTTCTTTACGTGCTTCTAATTCAACAGAAAACTCTTTAATACGTTTTTCAGCAAGCTGAATTTCGAGGTTTTGAAATTCTAATTCTTTCGACAAAGAATCGTATTCGCGGTTATTACGAACGTTCATTTGTTGTTCTTCGTATTTTTTAATGAGCGCTTGACTATCAGAAATTAATGCTTTTTTCTCAGCAATCTGACGTTCTAATTGCGTAGTTTCCACGATGTAATTGTCGATACGTGTACCTAAACCTGCAACTTCATCTTCCAAATCTTGAACTTCAAGCGGAAGCTCTCCACGGATGATTCGGATTTTATCAACTTGTGAATCAATTTGTTGCAAAGCAAAAAGTGCCGCTAAGCGTTTTTTGTTGCTAATTTCATCTTCCGTTTTTTTATATTGAGCTACCGGAGCGCTTACTTCTTCAACTTCCGTATTTTTCTTTGCCATATTGTTTACGAATTATATTATTCTATAAGTAATTAACGACGTTTGTATTACGCCTCGAAATTTGGACTGCAAAGTTAGGAAATTTTTTGTTTAGATAATCAACTAAAAGTTGTTTTGTAAGTTGTTCGCTTTCATGGTGTCCAATATCTACAATTAGGAGCTTATTTTCTGCTTCAAAAAATTCGTGGTATTTAATGTCGCCACTGATAAAAATATCGGCTCTTGCCGCTTTGGCTGCTCCAATTAAAAAACTTCCACTTCCACCACATAAAGCTACTTTATGTATTGGTTTTTCTAATAATGGGCTGTGTTTTATACAAGATGTTGCCATTTTTTCTTTAACAAAACGCAAAAAGTCCATTGCATCCATTGGATTTTTAAGCGTGCCTATCATTCCAGCTCCCGTTTTTGTCCATTCATTTTCCAAAGCTAAAATATCAAATGCGGGCTCTTCGTAAGGATGGTTGTTGAGTAAACAGTTAATGATATTACTTTGTAAATAAGCGGGAAATACGAGTTCTAATCTAGTTTCATTTTCGTGATGTAACTGGTTTTTTTCGCCTACAAATGGATTGCTTCCTTCTAAAGCACGAAAAGATCCTTTTCCTTCTGAAACAAAACTACAACGATCATAATTCCCAATTTTACCGGCTCCAACTTCAAATAAAGCGTTTTGTAAATCATTCAAATGATCTGGCGGAACGAAAGTAATTAGTTTTTTAAGTGTGGCTGGTTTAGGGACAAGGATTTGTAAGTTTTCTAAGTCAAGTTGTTGCGCAAATACCTGATTTACACCTTCAAATACATTGTCAAGGTTGGTGTGAATGGCATATATGGCAATATCGTTTTTCAGTGCTATTTCGATGATTCTTTCAACAGAATTGGCACCAGTAAGTTTTTTTACAGATTTAAAAATAAGCGGATGATGAGCAATAATTACATCCGCTCTTATCTCGAGAGCTTCCTCCATTATTTCTTCCGTTACATCAAGGCTTACGAGCGCTTTTTGGATTGGTTTTTTTCGGTGTCCAATTAAAAGTCCACTATTGTCGTAGCTTTCTTGCAAAGAAAGGGGCGCTAATAATTCTAAGCTATCGCAAAGGTTTTGAAGTGTCATAATCAAATCGTATTGTTTTGCTAAAATACCTAAAAAGATAGAATTGGTGTAACGAAACCAATAGGGATACGTAAAAAAAACAGTTTATTTTTCCCGACGCGTTAAAAGAGTTAAATAAGGTGGGTTTATTAGGTCTGATTTTATTTCCAATTTCCTTGCTTTATGGAATGTTTACTTGGTTTCGTAATTTATTTTTCGATATCGGTATTCTTTCTGTGAAGAAACATGCTATTCCAATCATTTCGGTTGGAAATCTCAGTATGGGTGGGACAGGAAAAACACCCATGGTCGAGTATTTAATTCGGTTGCTTCAGAATCAATTTAAAGTAGCTACATTAAGTCGTGGTTACGGAAGAAAAACAAAGGGTTTTGTATTAGCAGATGAAATGGCAAGTGCCAAAACAATTGGCGATGAGTCCATGCAATATCTGTATAAATATAATCAAGTAAAGGTTGCTGTGGATGAAAACAGGAATCGAGGTGTAAATAATTTAGTAAAGAGTTTTCCTGATTTGGATGTGGTGCTTTTAGATGATGCCTTTCAACATCGATGGATTAAACCGGGCTTGAGTATTTTGTTAACGGATTATTTTAATTTGTATTCCAATGATTATGTTTTCCCAACCGGAAAATTAAGGGAATTTAGAGGTGGCGCAAAGCGAGCTGATATTGTAATTGTGACTAAAACCCCGGTTGTGCTATCGCCCATTACCCGAAGAAGAATTGCGGAAGAACTTAAGTTGAAAGAGTATCAACTTTTGCTGTTTACAAAGATTATTTACGATGGTTTGGTTCCTTTTCTAGTTTCGACAAAGAAAAGAATCAAAAAAAGATATTCTCACATTGTTTTATTTACGGGTATAGCAAATAATTACCCGATTCAAGAATATTTACAACCACTTTGTTCTGAGTTAACCGTCTTGTCCTATGGAGATCATCATATTTATACTCAAGAAGATATTGATCGTATTTTAGAAAAATTTAATGAGGTTTTTACAAAAGACAAGATTCTTGTGACAACCGAAAAAGACGCAATGCGATTACAGTCGTGTTGCGAAGTTAAATTTTCGGATGGGACTCCGCTGTATTATGTTCCAATTCGTACCGTATTTCATAATGGTGATGGCGATTTATTTTCGAAAAAGATTCTAGACTTTCTTCCAGAATTAAGCAAAACAAAAGAGTAAAACTGAAATAATAGGCTCAATTTGCGTTTTGAAAATTATGCCAGTTCCATTGGGAGATCAATTAATTCTCTAATTACTACGGATGCCATGTGCAGCCCAAAAAGAGCTGGCATGTAGGAGATGGTTCCAACGGTGGTTTTTTTATTCGCTTCGCCTTCCACAAAGATGACACTCTTGGGATGAACCTGTTCGGAGGAGAAAACTACTGGAAAGCCTTTGAAAATTCCCAGTTTGTGCAAGCGTTTACGCAAAATTCGAGCAAGCTTGTCATTGAAAGATTTTGAAAGATCTGCTATTTGTATTTTGGCAGGATCTATTTTTCCTCCAGCTCCCATCGAACTAACGAGTTTATTTCCGCTTTTGAGAGCGGCATAAATTAGAAAAATTTTCGGCGCCAAGGTGTCAATGGCATCCACAATGAAATCGTATTTCTGAGAAACAATTTCATCTAGGCGTTCATTTTGAAGATATTCCTGAATAGCAATTACTTCTAGATTGGGATTGATCTGTAGCAATCTTTCTTTCATTAAATCTGATTTCGCTTTTCCTTCATTTTCTAGCAGAGCAAGCAGTTGTCGATTTCGGTTACTTGGCTGAATAGAATCTCCATCAACAATGGTTAATTTACCAATGCCGGCGCGCGCTAATTGTTCTGCTGCATAAGCTCCAACACCGCCCAAGCCAACAATCAATACATGAGAATTGCTTAAAATAGTTTGTTTTTCTTCGCCAATTAGTAATTTGGTTCGCTCTTGCCAATCCATCGTGTTTTTTTTACAAAATAACTGTTTTTGATCGAAAATAAAAAGCCTCATCCGGCAATTGCAGAATGAGGCTTTAAGCTATCGCGATCGGATTATTTTACAGAATCCATGTATTGAATTAATTCAACCACTTTAGTTGAATAACCCATTTCATTATCGTACCAAGAAACCACTTTTACAAAATGATCATTCAAAGAGATTCCAGCATCAGCATCAAAGATTGAAGTGCAAGTTGCGCCTACAAAATCCTGAGAAACTACAGCTTCTTCAGTATAAGCTAAAACACCTTTCAATTCATTTTCAGAAGCTTTTTTCATGGCAGCTTTAATGTCTTCGTAGCTGGCTCCTTTTTCTAATTTACAGGTTAAGTCAACAACCGAAACGTTACCAGTTGGAACACGGAATGCCATACCGGTTAATTTGCCATTCAAAGCAGGAATTACTTTTCCAACTGCTTTGGCAGCTCCTGTTGAACTTGGAATAATGTTCAAGGAAGCAGCACGACCACCACGCCAATCTTTCATAGACGGACCATCAACTGTTTTTTGTGTGGCTGTCATGGCATGAACAGTTGTCATTAAACCTTCTGTAATTCCAAAATTATCGTTTAATACTTTTGCAACTGGAGCTAAACAGTTAGTAGTACACGATGCATTTGAAACCATGTTCATATCATTGGTGTAGCTAGTATTGTTAACTCCCATAACAAACATGGGGGTGTCGTCTTTTGAAGGAGCAGACATAACTACTTTTTTAGCACCTGCGTCTAAGTGACCTTGTGCTTTTTCTTTGGTTAGGAATAAGCCAGTAGATTCAACCACATATTCAGCACCTACTTCGTTCCATTTTAAATCTGCAGGATTTCTTTCTGCAGTAACACGAATGGCTTTTCCATTCACAATAAGTTTTCCATCAGCTACACTTACTTCGCCATCAAAACGACCGTGAACTGAATCATACTTAAGCATGTAAGCCATATAATCAACGTCAATCAAATCATTAATTCCAACAATTTCAACGTTACTTTGTTTCATTGCGGCACGAAAAACCAAACGACCGATTCTTCCGAAACCGTTAATACCAACTTTAATAGTAGACATAATATATTCTATTTAATAAATTAATTTCAGACTTCAAAGTACCGAATAATTCCACACTTAACAAAGTTAATGCAAAACAATATTTCCGCAAACGATTCCAATTCCGATAGTTAGTTGGAGAAGAAAGAATAATCGTTTATTTCCTGCCAAAATCAGCCGGAATTTCGCCCCATTGTTTGGTGTCCCATTTAATCACTTTGTTTGGATACGAATTGTTGTGCAACCAAAACAAAGCGCGGTCAACTAACTGAAAGAGTTTTTCGTTTTTGGCACTTCGAACCAATTTAGTATTGATTTGTTTTTTGCGTAACCAACTCAAGGCCGTTATGGAATCCGTATAAACGGGCAACGATGAGTTTTGTTTTTGAAGAAAAGCCAAGGCATGAACAATTGCTAGAAACTCACCAATATTTACAGTTCCTTCCGGAAAAGGTCCTTGATGAAACAATTGAATTCCGGATTTTGTATCTACACCACGGTATTCCAAAATTCCAGGATTCCCGCTACAAGCAGCATCTACCGACAAACTATCCCAACTAATTTTTTCTTTTGCTAGATTCATAGCATAAGCTGCCGAAGTATCATACACTTCTTTGCTGGAGCGTTTCATGAAATGAGCCGGATTTCCATGCAAAGCCTCAGTGGCCATTTCCAAACTCGGAAACGACTTATAAACGGCGCCTTCAAAGCCTTTTGTTTGTTTGAGACAATCTGCCCAAGAGTTGTAAACTCCGGGTTGATGGCCTTTCCATACCGTGTAGTATTTCGTTTTGCTTTTACTCATTGTCTTTACAAAGGTAAGGAGTAATTCGTT
>JAFGAK010000187.1 GCA_016933745.1 Bacteroidales bacterium | reverse complement strand
TTTTAAATATCAAAATACAAGAATTGAAATTAGATGCATAAAAAGATAAAAATAATGATTTGATTTATCGAATATCTTAGTAATTTTGCGCCCGCTAGTACAACAGCGTCTTGATTAATTTTTTGGATAATTAAATTAATTAAAAACAATCGAATCTAAAAAAACAGGCGAACAACAGCCTAAAATTTAGGAGCGCAAGAAAAAGATAGATGATATGGTTAAGTTTATCTTGAATTAAACTCCTGAAAATTTGGTAATTAGTTGTTTTGTTTCTATTTTTGCAGCCCATTTTAAAAATGGCTAGGTTCAACAGAGTAAAACAATTGTAAATGAATACTTTAAGTTACAAAACAAAAAGTGCAAATAAGCTAACCGTCGAAAAAGAATGGCTGCTTATTGATGCCGAGAATGAAATCTTAGGTAGATTGGCCTCTAAAGTAGCAAATATCTTGCGCGGAAAGAACAAACCAAGCTACACCCCTCACGTTGATTGTGGCGATAACGTGGTTATTATCAATGCTGATAAAATCCGTTTAACCGGAAATAAATGGGAAGCCAAAAATTACGTTCATCATACTGGATATCCAGGTGGACAACGAAGCAGAAGCGCAAAAGCTTTAATGGAAAGTAAGCCCACTGTTATGGTAGAAAAAGCTGTTAAAGGCATGTTACCAAAAAACAGACTTGGAGCGCAATTATTCCGCAACATGAATGTATATGCCGGAACAGAGCATCCTCATGCTGGTCAAAATCCAAAAGCTATTAATTTAAACACAATGAAGTAATCATGGATATTATCAATTCATTAGGTAGAAGAAAAAAAGCTGTTGCTCGTGTATACTTGAAAGAGGGTAACGGTCAGATCACTGTTAACAAAGTTGATTTTAAAGTATATTTTCCAACAGGTATCCTTCAGTTTGTTGCGCAACAAGCTTTCGAAGTTACAGACACTATGGGTAAATTTGATGTTGTTGCCAATATTGATGGCGGCGGTGTTAATGGACAAGCCGAAGCACTTCGTTTAGGTATTGCTCGCGCCTTGGTAAAAATGGATGAAGAACTTAAGCCAGCTTTAAAAGCCAAAGGTTTAATGACACGTGACCCTAGAATGGTTGAACGTAAAAAACCTGGACAGCCAAAAGCTCGTAAGAAATTCCAGTTCAGTAAACGTTAATAGATTTAATAATTATTGTTTAGTATCTAAATTACTGAGACTTCTGATATACAGAGCTACTTAGTGATTGCATATTAAAGAATGTAAACAAAAACAAAATGGCAAAAGTAGAATTTGACCAATTACTAGATGCAGGTGTGCATTTCGGTCACTTGAAAAGAAAATGGAATCCAAACATGGCTCCTTATATTTTTATGGAGCGTAATGGAATTCACATCATCGATCTTTACAAAACACAAGCTAAGTTAGAAGAAGCTGCTAACGCGATTAAGCAAATTGCAAAATCCGGAAAGAAAATTTTATTCGTAGCTACTAAAAAACAAGCTAAAGAAATTGTAGCAGAAAAAGTATCAACCGTAGCAATGCCTTATGTAACAGAGCGTTGGCCTGGTGGAATGTTAACTAATTTTACAACGATCCGTAAAGCAGTTAAAAAAATGACTTCCATCGATAAAATGGCAAGCACTCCACAATACATGAACTTGTCCAAACGTGAGCGTCTGCAAATTTCTCGTGAACGTGCTAAATTGGAAAAAAACTTAGGTAGTATTTCTGATTTGAATCGTTTGCCTTCTGCACTTTTCGTAGTTGATATCATTAAAGAAAAGATCGCAATTGCCGAAGCACGTAAATTAAATATCCCAACCTTTGCTATTGTAGATACGAATAGCGATCCAACTTTGGTTGATTTTCCAATTCCAGCGAACGACGATGCAGCAAAATCAATTGCATTGGTTTTAGATGTAATGATTGCAGCAATTGAAGAAGGATTAGTGGATCGTAAACTTGTTCGTGATAAAGAAGAAGAAGATCTTAAGATCGAAGAGGAAAAAGAAAGAAAAGAGGCTTTGCTTCTTGAAGAAGATGATGACGAGCCTGTAAAACGTCCAAGAAAACGTATTGCAAAGGCAAAGACTGAAGATGCTGACTAAAGAAGTCAAAGTTCAAACGAATAAAAAAAAATAAAATG
Organism: Bacteroidales bacterium; assembly: GCA_016933745.1. Classification (GTDB taxonomy): domain Bacteria; phylum Bacteroidota; class Bacteroidia; order Bacteroidales; family UBA12170; genus UBA12170. The sequence goes on along the minus strand of JAFGAK010000187.1, from coordinate 3,113 downwards.
GCTAATATTACTGCTGCTGAAGTAAATAAATTAAGAAAACAAACCGGTGCCGGCATGATGGATTGCAAAAAAGCATTGGTTGAGAACGACGGTGATTTTGAAAAAGCAATTGATTATTTGCGTAAAAAAGGTCAAAAAGTAGCTGCTAATCGCTCTGATCGCGACGCTGCAGAAGGAGTTGTTCTTTCTAAAGTAAATGATGATGCTACTTTTGGTGCAATTATCATGATCAATTGTGAAACAGATTTCGTTGCTAAAAATGAAGATTTTGTTCAATATGCTCAAAATGTTCTTGACTTAGCAATTGCGAACAAATCAAATTCAAAAGAACACGTTTTGGAATTGAGCTTAAATGGCGTATCTGTGAAAGATTCACTTTTAGATCAAATCGGAAAAATTGGTGAAAAAATTGAAATTGGCGGATATGAAGTAATTGAAGATGTTGCTCTTTCTGCTTATGTTCATCCAGGAAACCGAATTGCTTCTTTAGTTGGATTGAACAAAACTGTTGCAGACATCAAAGAAATTGGAAAAGATATGGCGATGCAAATTGCTGCTATGAGTCCAATTGCAGTAAATCAAGACGCTGTTGATCAAGCTATTATAGAAAAAGAATTAGAAGTTTTCCGCGATCTTATTCGTCAAGAAGGCAAACCTGAAGAAATGGTTGATAAAATTGCTTTAGGAAAATTGAATAAATTCTTTAAAGAAAGTACTTTATTGAATCAAGATTTCATTAAAGACACCAAACAATCAGTTAATCAACATTTGAAAAGTTTTGACAAAGATTTAACTGTTACCAGTTTCAAGCGTTTTGCATTAGCATAATCGTTTGTAAATTCATTACAAAGGAGCCATTCTTAACGGAATGGCTTTTTTTATGCCAACTTGATTGCTAAGTGTTTTTGGATTACTTCGCTTAATTTTTCAGGAGAAAATGGCTTGCTTATGTATTCGTTCATGCCCACAAAGAAGCAATTTTCTACATCTTCTTTTACGGTATTGGCAGATAAGGCAATAATGAGCGATGAAGGAAGCTCTTTTTGTTTTTCGTAAGCACGAATCTTTGTAGTTGCATCAAAACCGTTCATAATTGGCATTTGAATATCCATTAAAATAATTTTAAAAGTTTGACTTTGGTAGCGTTCAATTGCTTCGAGTCCGTTTTCAGCAATTTCAACCGGAAACCCAAGTTTTTTCAGTGTAAAAAAAGCAATTTTCTGATTTATTTTATTGTCTTCTACCAACAAAACGGGAGTTTCAGCAGGCGTTAAATAATGCTGTTTTTGTTGATTTACAGCGTTTAAATCCAAGGAAATCCAAAAGGTACTTCCCTTGTATTCTTCGCTTTCAAAACCAATCTCACCACCTAAAAAAGCAACCGTTTTTTTTGCCATTGCTAATCCAATCCCAACTCCTTGATATCCTTTGGTACTGGAAGAATCTCCTTGAGTAAACAAATTAAATAAATCCGCTTGCACTTCTTTTTTTATTCCTAATCCTGTGTCCTTGAGACTAAATTTAACTCGAATTTTGTTTTCGTTTAACTCTTCCGATTGAACAAATAAATGAATAAATCCCTTTTCAGTGAATTTGATGGCATTATTCAGCAAAATACTAAGCAATTGATAAAGTTTATCAAAATCACCATTCAGTTCTTTGGGCATTCCTTGAGCAATGAAACATTGAATATCAATATTTTTCAACTTATAAACATCAGAAAATTGCTGTGTACACTGCTCTACAAATGGACGAATCTCCAGTGTTTTTGCCTTCATTTTCCATTCGCCTTTTTCCAACGACTCCAACAACAAAACAGAATCAACCATTTGAAGTAAGGAAGTTCCCGAACTATTGATATTTTCCAAAAGTTCAAATGCATCACGATCGTTAAGTAAATTTGTCAACAAGGCTGTACTACCAAGAATTCCATGCAATGGAGTTCGGATTTCGTGACTTAAATTCGCTAAAAAAGTTTGTTTACTTTGGATGCCAAGCATGGCTTTATTTTCAGCCTGTTTTAATGCTTGCTTATATTGAAGTCGATCCGAAATATCAAAACTACAAACCATCACGCCCTGAATTTGGTCTGATTTCGAATCCGTCATTGGGAAAAGGAAAACGTTTAGCAACACTTTTTCTTGCTCTATACCTAGGCATAATTCTGCATTAGCTATTGTATTGCCAGAAGCAAGCACTTTTTTTTCTAAAACTTCTAAAGCTTCCAAATAATTCCCAAAATCTGTTTTTGCATTATTTTTGCCTATCAGGCTTTCGATGGATTGATTACTCAAAGCGGCAAACGACTGATTGACATAAGTATATTCTAGATTTTCGTTTTTGAAATAAATATGGAACGGCGCTAATAACAGAAAACGCTGTAATTGATTTAAAGCATGTTTTATTTCCTTTAAATCATCTTCCTTCCTGATTTTTTTACGAAGTAACTCGATTTCTTTTTCACGTTCAGAAAGTTTATCTCGCAGTTGTGCAATCAACGCTGCTTCTTCTCGCAGGGATTGATCGCTCAGCTGCTTTTTGTCTTCTGAGGTATTCTTAAGCGTTGTTTTATGTTTCGACATTTTGGGAATATCCAATTCAAAAAGGCAAGTCAAGAATTAAGCCAAACTCCAGCCTTTCCTATTTATCGAAATATCAGCTATTTAAGAATATTGATATTGAATATCATTCCCAAATCGAGAAATATTCCTGATTTAAAAATTGCGTATACTTTTTAATATGCCGTTTAAATCGAAACCACACATTGCGTGCAATTCGGCAGGAGTTCCATGCTGAATAAACTCATCTGGAATACCCAGTGATTTACATCGAGCCATATACTGATGCTTTACTTTAAATTCTGCTACCGCAGATGCTAAACCGCCCATTAGACTTCCGTCTTCAATTGTGATAATTTGATCAAAGTCTTTAAATATCTGATGCAACAATTCTTCATCGATTGGCTTTACAAATCGCATATTATAAAGAGAAACCTTTGGGTCTTCCTGGCCAAGTATTTCAATAGTTTTCAGAACGGTATTTCCAATCGGGCCAATCGTTAAAACGGCTAAATCTTCACCAAATGTTAATCGTGTTCCTTTACCTATTTGAAG
>JAFGAK010000186.1 GCA_016933745.1 Bacteroidales bacterium | reverse complement strand
GGTAGCCGATTACCTTTCAAACAATGGTTTTTCTGAAACGATGAACAATTCGCTTAGCAAAGGAAGCTACTACGAAAATAACCCCGATTTTAATGTTGATCGGAGCGTAGCCATGTTAAATCCATTAAGTTCTGATTTAAATGTATTACGTCAATCTTTGCTTTATGGAAATCTTGAGTCGGTTTTATATAATATTAACCGAAAAAGTTCCGACTTAAAATTATACGAATTTGGTAAAACCTATCAGTTTACCAATAAGGAAGCAGAAAAAGTTGAGAAAAGATATTCGGAAGATAAACATTTATCACTTGTTTTAACTGGGCGAAAAACACCCGAAAGTTGGCAGAAATCAGGAACAAATGTGGATTTCTACGACCTAAAATTAGCTGTTCAGCATCTGCTTAAAAAACTGCAATTCAATTTGTTTACATTGAAAGTAGACACAGAATTGAAATCTTATTTTATGGAAGGATTACGCTATTCTCTAAACAATAAACCTTTAGTTGAGTTTGGTGAGTTAAATCCAAAGTTGCTTAAATCAATGGATATCAAACAGCCTGTGTTTTATGCAGATTTCAATTGGAGTGCTATTTTAAAAATCGTGAAACAATTGGATGTTCAGTATAAAGAAGTCCCAAAATTCCCGATTGTTCGACGAGATTTGGCTTTGGTTTTAGATAAAACAGTCAAATTTGAAACCATTGAACAATTGGCCTTTAAGAACGAAAATCGACTTTTAAAAGCAGTGAATTTATTCGATATCTACGAAGGAAAAGAATTAGGAGAAGGGAAGAAATCGTATTCTATTAGCTTTTTCTTACAGAATACCGAAAAAACATTGGAAGACAAGCAAATTGATAAAATGATGAAGCGCTTTATTCAGGTTTATGAACAAGAATTGGGCGCAATTATTAGAAGATAACCGTTTCTAAATAGATTCTTCGTAAATTTAAAGATTGAATTGCGATTGAAAAATAATACAATGGATTTACAAACAATAAAACAACGATTTGGTGTCATTGGTAATTCTAGCTTATTGGAAAGAGCTTTGGATATTGCTGTTCAGGTTGCGGCTACTGATTTAACGGTATTTATTACCGGCGAAAGTGGAGTAGGGAAAGAAGTTTTTCCAAAAATCATTCATAATTATAGTAGTCGTAAACACGGCAATTACATTGCTGTGAACTGTGGCGCTATTCCCGAAGGAACCATTGATAGTGAACTTTTTGGTCACGAAAAAGGTTCTTTTACAGGTGCGCACGATGCTCGTAAAGGCTATTTTGAAGTGGCTGACGGAGGAACCATTTTCTTGGACGAAATAGCTGAACTTCCTCTAGGAACACAAGTTAGATTGTTGCGCGTATTAGAAAGTGGAGAGTTTTTTAAAGTAGGTTCTTCCAAAGTACAAAAAACAAATGTTCGAGTTATTGCAGCTACCAATGTGAATGTCCCCGAAGCAATTTCAAAAGGAAAGTTCCGTCAGGATTTGTATTATCGACTGAATACCGTTCCCATCATTGTTCCATCCTTGCGCGAACGCAAAGAGGATATTTTTCTTTTATTCCGAAAATTTGCAAGCGATTTTGCTGAAAAGTATCGGATGCCGGTTATTCGCTTGGATGAAGAAGCCAAGAAATTGTTGATGCGCTACCGTTGGGACGGAAATATACGTCAGCTCAAAAACATTACGGAACAAATTTCCATCATTGAGCAAGAAAAAGAAATCGATGCAACTATTTTAGCCAAATATTTGCCGGATACTTATAACCGCGATTTACCTATTTTGTATAACCGCGAAGAAAAAGAGAATATTTCGGAACGCGATCTTTTATACAAAGTCTTTTTTGATATGAAAAGAGACATGACCGATCTCAAAAAGATTGTGTTGGAAATGCTTCAACGCGAAGGGAATATGGGTAGTTATGGCGAAAAAAATAAAGAATTCTTGAAAAAACGCGAAGATATATACGAGATCATCAAACCAACAAAAGATCATTCTGAAGAGAACGAAGATCATTTGGACGTAGAAGTGGAAAACTTAGATGATCAAGTATTTGATTCAAGTCATGCACATGCCGAAGTACTGGAAGAATCCTTGTCGATTCAAAAGAAAGAAGAAGCATTGATTAGGCGTGCACTCGAAAAACACAAAGGGAAAAGAAAAGACGCTGCCAAAGATTTGGGTATTTCTGAACGAACGTTATACCGAAAAATTAAGGAATATAATATCATATAGATGAAACAAAAAATAAAATTGCTGTTTTTTATTCTGTTTAGCACAAGCTTGTTAAGCTCTTGTATTACCTACTCCTTTACAGGTGCTTCCATCCCTCCAAGTGCTAAAACTATCAGTATTTCTTATTTCGAAAATAATGCCGATTTCATCAATCCAACATTAAGCGAAACCTTAACTTCTGCCTTAAAAGATCGTTTTACTTCGCAATCATCGCTAACGCTGATTCCAAGCGGAGGCGATTTGCAGTTTGAAGGACAAATAACCAATTATAAAACCAGTCCTCAAGCAATTCAAGGAGATGATTTTGCCGCATTGACGCGACTCACCGTTACGGTAAAAATAAAATTTACCAATTTGATTGAACCGGAGAATAATTTCGAAACCAGTTTCACCGCGTATGAAGATTATAACAGTGAGTTGGATTTGGTTACTGTTCAGGATGGCTTAATTGAAACGATTAAAGAAATGTTGATCGACGATATCTTTAATAAAGCCGTGGTAAACTGGTAAGCATGAATTCTGAGCTACTTCTGAAATATATCCAAAAACCTCATTTGCTCAATGCAACTACTTTGGATGATTTTCAGCAACTACAAGAACGTTATCCTTACGCCCAAAATTTTCAATTACTCTTTCTTTATAATCTATCCAATACCAATGATTTACGCTATAATGAGCAATTGCAAGTAGCGGCAACCTATGCCACGAATCGCCCTTTGCTAAAAAGAGAACTTGCCACTTTACAAATCAAGCTGGATAATAATTCAACCGAAAGCTTTATCGATACCAAGGCTGAAGAATTGGAATTTAAATTGGAGGAAAATGAAGAACCCTTGATCCAAGAGGAAGTGCAAATTGCGGAGATAGCTATTAAAGGAAACGAGCAAACTGTTGAAGTAAATTACCCAAAAGAACCAATCCAAGAAAGTCGAATCCAGCATACTCCTCAAAATGATTCGGATGAAACCAATGAGTTTTTCAAGAAAAGAAAAGAAGTTCGGTCTAAAGCAGAATTATTGCAAATGGTTAAAAATCGTTTGGCAGAAATCGAAAGAGAAAAATTAAGCAAAACGAAACCACTTGAACAAGAGCGAATAGTTATTCCTAAGCAAGAATCGCCACTTGCCAATAAACTGTCGATTATCGATAAATTTATACAAGAAGAGCCTCGGATTTCTCGTCCGGAAAAAACTGAGTTTTTCGATCCTGAAATAGCAGCACAAGAGAGCATGCTTGACGAAGGAGCTTACGTTACTGAAACACTTGCCAAAATTTATGCGGATCAAGGCAATATGAAAAAAGCAATCGAAATTTATCAATATTTAAGTTTGAATAATCCAGAAAAAAGTAGTTACTTTGCAGCCCTAATTAGGAATCTGAAAAAAAATTAAATTAATTAAAAATAAAAGCAATGGGTGCTTACGTTATTGTATCGGTTTTAATCTTAATCACATCTGTTTTATTGATGTTAGTGGTATTAGTTCAAAATTCAAAAGGTGGAGGATTAGCTTCTAATTTTGCAGGTAATAATCAATATATGGGTGTTCGTAAAACAGCCGATTTCTTAGAAAAATCTACTTGGACTTTAGCTATTGTATTGTTAATCCTAAGTTTATTCTCTGTATTTGTTATTCCTCGTTCTACCAATGTAGAAGGTACTATTGATACCGAATTGCGTGAAAATATTGAAAATACTCAGCCTGTTGATATTCAACTTCCTCCTGCTGCAGAGCAAAATTAATTTACCAAGATATTCTTATAAAATGTCAGATTGTCACAAGCTTTCTGACATTTTTTTTGCATTGTCATTTGGCACAGTATTCGCTAATAGGCATACCGATCATTTAAATTAAAATAACTATGAAAATACAACCCCTAGGAGAAAGAGTACTTATTCAACCTTTGGCTGCAGAAGAGAAAACAGCCGGCGGTATAATTATTCCAAACACCGCTAAAGAAAAACCATTAAAAGGGAAAGTTGTTGCTGTTGGCACAGGTCTCGATGGGAAAAATCTAACAGTCAAAGTGGATGATGTTGTTCTATATGGAAAATATGTTGGAACAGAAATCGAATTGGATGGAACAGCTTATTTAATTATGCTGGAATCTGAAATTTTGGCAATCATTTAAAGAATAAATTAAAAAAATAATAAAGTATAAGATTATGGCAAAAGATATCATTTTTGATTACGAAGCTCGCGAATCATTAAAAAAAGGAGTGGATGCATTAGCAAATGCTGTTAAGGTAACATTAGGTCCTAAAGGAAGAAATGTAATTATCGAAAAATCATTTGGTGGTCCATCCATTACAAAAGATGGCGTTACTGTCGCTAAAGAAATCGAATTGACAGACCCTGTTGAAAATATGGGCGCTCAAATGGTGAAAGAAGTTGCTTCTAAGACCAATGATTTAGCTGGAGATGGAACCACAACTGCTACTGTACTTGCGCAAGCAATCGTTGGAACTGGATTGAAAAATGTAACTGCTGGTGCGAATCCAATGGATTTAAAAAGAGGTATCGATAAAGCAGTTGCTGCAATTGTAGAAAATATTAAGAGTCAAGCAATCGAAGTAGGCGATAGCAATGAGAAAATTCGTCAAATTGCTACGATCTCTGCAAATAATGAGAATTCAATTGGAGATATGATTGCTGCCGCGATGGCTAAAGTGAAAAAAGAAGGTGTAATCACCATCGAAGAAGCAAAAGGCATCGAAACCAGCGTTGAAGTTGTTGAAGGTATGCAATTCGATCGCGGATACATTTCGCCTTATTTTGTGACCGATACTGAAAAAATGGAAGTGGTTTACGAAAACCCATTCATTTTAATCTACGACAAGAAAGTTTCTGTGATGAAAGAATTGTTACCAATTCTTGAAAAAGCTGCTCAAACAGGTCGTGCTTTGTTAATCGTTGCTGAAGATGTTGAATCAGAAGCCTTAGCAACTCTTGTTGTTAACCGTTTAAGAGGTTCTTTAAAGATTGCAGCTGTAAAAGCTCCTGGCTTTGGAGATCGCAGAAAAGAGATGCTCGAAGATATCGCTATCCTAACCGGTGGTACTGTTATTTCTGAAGAAAAAGGATACAAATTAGAAGATGCTACCTTGGATGATTTAGGTGTTGCAGAAAAAATTGTTATCAATAAAGACAATACAACCATAGTAAGTGGAAAAGGTGAATCAGAATTGATTCTTGCTCGTGTCAATCAGATCAAAGCCCAAATCGAAACAACTACTTCGGATTACGATAAAGAAAAATTACAAGAACGTTTGGCAAAATTAGCCGGAGGTGTTGCTGTAATTTATGTTGGAGCTGCTTCTGAAATGGAAATGAAAGAGAAGAAAGATCGTTT
>JAFGAK010000185.1 GCA_016933745.1 Bacteroidales bacterium | reverse complement strand
ATATTTACCTTATTGCCGGTTTCCAATCTTTCAGTAGATAAACTCTCAGCTTATCCCGGATTTTGGTCAATCAACTTACTAGACAACAATGAACAACTTAAGCAATACAATCAGGTTGTGAATGGAAAAGAATACATTGTTGCCGATTTAAAACGCGAAGCTCTTTTTGCACAAAAAACAGGAAAACTTGAAATTCCACCCATGGAATTGAGTTGTGTGGCTAAATTGCCAAACAATAAAAAGAGAACCCCATCAAACGATCCATTTTTCGATAGTTTTTTCAACGATCCATTTTTTAACAATGCGTATCAAAGTGTGGAGAAAAAATTGGTTTCAAAACCGATTTTCATCGAAGTAATGCCTTTACCTACAAAAGGAAAACCAGACGATTTTAGTGGTGCTGTAGGCGATTTTACAATCAGTTCCAACATCGATCAGCAAACTGTGAAATCAAACGAAGCAATTACAGTAAAATACACTGTAAATGGTGAAGGGAATGTGGATCTTATCCCCAATTTGAATGTTCAATTTCCTGCTGATTTTGAAGTATACGATCCGAAAATTTCGACAAATTCCAGAAAACGAAATACGGGTGTTTCGGGATATAAAGTATTTGAATATACGTTAATACCTCGGCACGATGGCAACTACGAAATTCCATCAGTAAGTTTTAATTATTTCAATCCGAAAACTGAAAAATATGAAACCGTAAACACCGATTCGTATGCTATTGTTGTTGAAAAAGGAGATGCTTCGTCCAATACAAATAGAACTTATGTAGGCGATAATAAGGAAGATATTCGATATTTAGGAGAAGATATTCATTATATAGCTACTTTTCCTTACAAGTTACAACTTAAGAGCAACCAATTTTTTGGCTCCCTACTTTTTTATATTTTGCTTGTGTTGCCTTTGGTTTTAGTTGGATTGATTGTCGCTATTTGGAGAAAAGAAATTAAAAAGCGCAGCAACGAAGGTTTGATGAAAAACAAACAAGCCACTAAACTGGCCAAAAAACGTTTGAAAAAAGCCAACGACTTCTTAAAAGCAAGAAACGATCAAGATTTTTATGTGGAGTTTTCGCAAGCCCTTTGGGGATATATTTCCGATAAATTCAACATCCCGCTGTCAGCCTTATCCGTAGAAACGGTGCACGATTATTTGGTTCAGAAAAAAGTAACAGAAGACTTAATTTCTGAATTTACCGAAGCTTTAAACGATTGCGAATATGCTCGCTTTGCGCCAGGGAATAAAAACATGGCCATGGAAAAAGTGTACAAACAAGGTTTGTTAATCATTAGTAAAATAGAAAGTCAATTAAAATAAAGAAACGAATGAAAAAATTTGGATGGATGCTATTGCTTGTATGGCTGCAACTGCCAGGTATGCTGTTCGCTCAGAATTTTAATGAATTACTCGTTAAAGCCGATCACTATTTCTCAGAATCTAAATACGATTCCGCCTTAATTTGCTATCAAGAAGTGCTTGCGCAAGGCCATCACGCTTCCGAAATCTATTATAATATCGGAAATTCCTATTATAAGCAAAACAATATGCCTTCGGCAATTTTGTATTACGAAAAAGCTTTAAAGCTCGACCCTAGCAACGAAGATGTTTTGTTTAATCTGAAATTAGCAAATGCTCGCATTCCTGACAAAATTGATCCATTGCCTCAATTGTTTTTTAAACGATGGTATATTGGATTATACAATATGTTTTCAGTTGACAACGGAGCTAAAATAGCGTTGATTTTATTTGCTGCGTTTGCTTTGTTCAGTTTGTTTTATTTTCTCGGAAAACGTTTGATCATCCGGAAGATTGGATTCTACTTAGCTTTGTTTTTCTTACTTACTTCATTGGCAGGATTATTTTTAACTTATCAGAAAAGTGCAAGTGAAAAGCAACAAAATCTCGCCATTGTTTTTACGCCCTCAGTTACCGTTAAAAGTTCTCCCAATGCCAATGGCATCGATTTGTTTGTCATTCATGAAGGAACTAAACTCCAAGTAATTGATAAAGTTGGTGCTTGGTGCGAAATAAAAATAGCTAACGGAAGTGTAGGTTGGATTGAACTTAAAACAATCGAATTAATCTAGTTCTTCTGGTTTATTACACCTTTGAAGGTTTTAAATGCCTAAAGGGTTAAAAGCAATTTTTGCTTTCACACACGATTTTTCATAATTCTTCGTTTTATTAACAATTACATGTTATAAGAATAAGGCTGTGTAAAATTACAAAGCCTTTAATTGTTGGTAATTTAGCAAATCATCTAATTTTATTGGTTATGCATAGATGCATCAGAATAGTTTCCGTAGTTATTTTACTTTATTTTTTATTTCCGCTTTCTGTGGTAAATGCACAAACGCTTCAATTAAAATCCAATGCCGAAAACGATTTGCAACAAGCCATTGAAATGTATCAGAGCAATCGCTTTTTGGCTGCTCAACAGATTTTAAGTGCTCTTCAAAATCAAGAGGTCTCTAGTGGAATGAAGCGAGATGTGGATTTTTATTCGGCACTGACGGCCTTGAAACTTGATACAAAAGATGCGTTTTATCAAGCAGAAAAATTCAAGAAAAATCACAGTGTATACAGTAATATGTCCATTTTGGATTTACTGTTGGCCGATTATCAGTTTGATCATCGCAGATATGCACCTGCTATTCCTTTGTACGAAAGTATCCAAGTTGGCGGACTCTCGCAAGAAGATAAAGATCGTTTGAACTTCAGACTGGGTTATTGTTATTTCTTTACTGAAAAATGGGACAAAGCAACTGCTTATTTATTCAAAGCAAAAGAGAGTAAATCAAAATACGCTCCGGCTGCTACGTATTATTATGGACATATTGCTTATCAAGAGAAAAATTACACCACTGCTTTACGTTCGTTTAAACAAATAGAAAACAGTCCGATGTTTAAAGATATCGTTCCGTATTATATTGTTCAAATTGCTTTCAAACAAGAAAAATATCAGCAAGTAGCCAACGAGGCGCCGGCTTTGTATAAAAGTGTAAGCAGTGCAAGAAAGCCTGAAATAGCTCAAATACTCGGTGTGTCCTTATTCAAATTAGAATCCTATGCCAGTGCTATTGAATACTTAGAATACTACCGGCAAGCCAAAGGAACTGATTTTAGTCGATCAGATTATTACCAATTGGCTTATGCCTATATGAAAGGATCGGAATTTCAGCAAGCAATTAAATATTTCGAAAAAGTAAAGATCGAAGACGATGCATTGAGTCAGAATGCATTTTACAATGTTGGTGCATGTTATTTGCAAATGGGACAGAAGCAATTTGCAGGCGAGGCATTTTATAGAGCTTATCAATTACCTTTTGATAAAAAACTTCAAGAAGACGCCATGTTTAATTTTGCTAAAGTTTCGTATGAACTGAGTAACGACCCCTATAATAAAGCAATCAAAGCCTTATTAGCTTTTATTACTGATTTTCCTACTTCCGACCGAATTGGTGAAGCCAATGAATATTTGGTTAATTTATTTGTGAGTGCAAAAAATTACAAAGGCGCTTTGGAAGAATTGGAGCTTATCCCGAATAAGAATCAACAACTTTTGGCCGCTTATCAAAAGATAACCTTTAATCGAGCTGTTGAGCTCATTCGAGAGCGAAATTATAAAAATGCCATCGACTTACTCAAAAAATCGACTACGTATAATTACGATAAGCTAACGCGAATTAATGCTCAATACTGGATGGCCGAAACGCAATACCAAATGGGTGATTACAAAGCTGCTTTGAGCGTTTGGGAAGAATTGAAACGAAATGGGTTTTCTCGTCAGTTGGAAAAATATGCTTTACTCGATTACAATATCGGCTATGCTTATTTTCAATTAGATAATTACGAAAAAGCGGGAGCCGCTTTTAGTCAGTTTGTGCAAAAAGTGGATAAAACGGAGCCTAGAATGGTGGATGCCAATTTACGAATTGCAGACATCTATTTTATCCAAAAAGAATTTAAGCAAGCGATAACTTATTATGAGAATGCTGAAAAATTAAGTGCCGCTTACCAGCCTTATGCCGTGTATCAAAAAGCACAAGCTTTGGGTGGTGAAGGGGATTTGAATGCTAAAATTGAAGTATTAAAGGCATTTACTCAAACCAACCGCGATTTCGATTTAAGCGATGATGCTTTTGCTGAATTGGGAACAACCTATTTGTTAACCGGACAAGAATCGGCAGCAATTCAAACCTTTACAGCATTGATGCAACGTTTTCCTAACAGTCCGTTTTATCGTACTGCTTTGTTAAAAATGGGAATGGCATATTACAATCTTGATAATCGAAGCGAAGCTTTAGCAAGTTTGAAAAAAGTAGTTGAACGATTTCCTGGTACGCAAGAATCAAAAGAAGCCTTGGTTAGCATTCGGAATATTTACGTTGAATCCAACGAAGCAGATGCGTTTTTTGTTTATGTAAAAGATTTACCCGATGCCAGAGTTAGCAGTACAGCTCAAGATACGATTATGTATCGTGCTTCCGAAAATGTATATATGAATGGCGATTGTCGGTCGGCAATTCCCGGATTTACAGATTATATCGATAAGTTTCCATCAGGAGCATTTGCTGTTAACGCGCATTTTTATCGCGCAGAATGTTTATTAAAAGCAAACTTACTTAGACAAGCTGCCGATGATTACAAAGAAGTAGCAAATGTGCCAAACAGTGTTTTCTACGAAAGTGCCGTTTCCAAACTTTCTTATCTCTATCGAAACGAGAAAAAATTTGATTTAGCCCTTCGAATGTACACGCGATTGTATGAAATTGCTTCGAGCGATAAAAACAGAATGATTGCCAGAGACGGACAATTGGAAAGTTATTATCAATTGAACATGCCCGATTCAATAATGTGGGTTGCTCAACAAATTTTACGCTCACCGGATGCTGATGAGCAAAGTTATAAGCGTGCACATTTGTATTTGGCAAAGGCTGCTTTTCAGTCAGATCAAATTGCTTTAGCTCAACGCGAATATAAAATTGTAGAAGGATTATTAGGCGGAAGTGCTTCTGCCGAAGCAAAATACCATTTGGCGTTAATTCAGTTTCAAATTGGCGATTATAAATTGGCAGAGAAAATGATTTTCGAATTGCTAAATGATTATGCATCCTATGATTATTGGATAGCTAAAGGATTTATTCTCTTAGCAGATATTTATGTGAAATACGGAAATACATTCCAAGCAAAACATACTTTACAAAGTATCATCGATAATCAAACAGATACTGAATTAATTCAGATTGCACTGGAAAAAAAACAAGCCATTATCGAACTGGAATATCTACAGGAATTGGAAAAACAAAAAGAGATTGTTCCGGCTGATTCCATTAGTGCGGGAAATACAAATGATTATAAATAGGGTTGGAATTATGCTTTATCGAAATTTATTTATCGCTTTATTTGTAACTGGTAGTTTGGCATACACTAGTCAGGCTAGTTTTGCTCAAACGCTAAATGAAGAGCAAGTAACCGTTATTGCTCCTTATAGTCCTACAATTACAAAGGCTCAAAAAATAGGCGATGTGCCTACCAATAGGGTCAATACAAATTCCAAATTTAAATTAGAATATTATACCAATCCACAACTTATTTCTACCACTTTTGAGCTTAAAGAACTGCAAGCAGCGCGTTATATTAGCTCTAAAGATCCCAAGTACAAACAAAATATGATCTATGTGGGAATGGGCCTTTATACTTCGCCTTATGCTGAGTTGTTTTTAAACGGTAAAATCAAAAAGGATCTTACTTTAGGTGTTCATGCTACTCATTTTTCGAGTAAAGCAAGCGTAAAAGATTTTGCATATTCCGGATTTAGCAAGTCAGGAGCTGAAATTTGGGCGAAGAAAACAGGCGCAAAAAAAGTGTTTTGGTTTTCAGGATTTTATCAACGCGATTTGTTTCATTATTACGGATTTAAACCAAATGATTTTCTAAGCAATTTTGTAACAGCTCCTGATTTTGACGAAGAATCAAAGCAGTTGTTTACAGATTTTGGCGGAAAGTTCAATCTTTCATCTACTATTTCTAAAAAGAAAAGCGGGTTTATAGTAGACGGCGGATATCGCTATTTTACGGATTTGTATAAAAACAACGAAAACGTAATTAATTTGGATGCCACTTACACTCGTCCAATCGATTTTCTTGGTTATAAAAATCAATATGGCGGTATCAGGTTGCTAAGCGAAGTGGCTATTTCGCATTGGGCCGATTATACGCAGTTGCAGAATGTGAACTTAATAAATATTACAGCGCCTATATTGACTCAGAATTTCTTTCACGGAAAAGTCGATTTTCAGCTCTATTATAATCTGCTTTTTGATCGCTTTGATTTAAAAGTTGGGGGAGTCGTGAGTGCCGGATTAGATTCTACTTCTACTTTCCGTGTGTATCCCGATATGAACTTAAAAGCAGATTTAATCAAAAACGTATTGGATTTATTTCTTCAATTCGATGGAGGATTAGTAAGTCCGACGTATTATTCGCTTAGCAGAGAAAATCCCTATATTTCAGCATTTCTTCCACTGAATTATTCGAGTATCAA
This sequence comes from Bacteroidales bacterium, assembly GCA_016933745.1. Taxonomy (GTDB): domain Bacteria; phylum Bacteroidota; class Bacteroidia; order Bacteroidales; family UBA12170; genus UBA12170. The sequence continues at coordinate 196 of JAFGAK010000185.1, read as the reverse complement.
CTATCGTTTTAAAGGTGGTTTTAATATAAATATTGTTGGCAGAGCCGATATTCAGCTTTACGGAAGCTTCGAACAAATTGATAACGATTTGTTTTTCACAACAGATACTGTTGGTTTTTACCGAAATCAACTGAACTTGATTTACGATGATGCTGAGGTGGTTAAAATTGGCGGAGATATCAGTGTAACAGTAAGT
>JAFGAK010000184.1 GCA_016933745.1 Bacteroidales bacterium | reverse complement strand
GTTATTCGAGCTTAAACCAATCAGCTGCTCTTGAGCAAAAACAGCAATAACGGAGAATGAAAAGAAAAAGATTAAAACAGCTTTCAATTTCATTGATTAAAATTCTTTTAAATCGGGGTTAACTACTAAGCTATCCTGGATAATCGTATCGTTTAGCATGTGAAACAACAAAGAATCGAAGTCAAAATCAATGGCTGATCTCAAAGAAAAACGCATTGCATCGCCTAAGAAAAGGGAATTTGCATTCGAAAATTCAGGATTCTGCTGATAAACTTTTAGATTTTCAGGCAAGCTTCCATTCATCGTATCTAAACCACCAAAATTCAATCCTGATTTTAAAATAATATCGCGAGCCTCCTCCGCAGTTTTTCCTATTAAAATTGGGATGCTTACACCGGATGGATTGTGACCATTTCCAACAATTAAATTGATGGGCGAGCCTATTAAAATAAGGGAATCCGGCGGAATGGTATCTTGGCGAATCAGCTGTGCCAACACAGCATTTCGTGCAAAATTATCGACAAAAATCAATTGATTTACAAGCAATCTGGATTGACTAATTACATCAATTGCTCTACGGATACTTAAATCGACCAAATTAGGCATTGGAATATACTCTCTGCCTTTTGCAACAATCGTTAGATAAACCTTCCTTCCTTTCTTGACCTTCGCACCTGCCAATGGATTCTGGCGCGAAACGCCGCCCGGCGACACTTTGGCATCGTAAACAGAATCAATCACCACGTATTGAAGAAAATTTAAATCTGAATTCGCCACCAAGCTATCTCCATTCAAATCATTTAGTTGCGGAATTAAAATATATTCTCCTTGTCCTGTATAGTTATCAAGACTCTTAATAACAACAAAAAGTAGAACTAGGCTCAAAGCCAAAATAATACCCAAGTGTTTAAAAAATGTTTTGCTAATAATAAAACTTCTGAAATTCATAGCTATTTCTTGCTAGACTAAAATAAAACTCAAACTTAAGCCTAATATTGTACAAGCAGCAAAGATAGTGAATATGATGATATTTAGATTCATGCTTATTCACAATAATTATTGAATAAAAATCTTACGCAAGTGAAAGATACAACGTCCTTTTTCAGTAGTATTGTAGTACAAATTCTTAAACATGAAGAAAAAAATAGCTTTGATCGCAGGAGGCAATTCGGGAGAATATCCCATTAGCATTAAAAGTGCAAACATGGTTGCCTTGCACATCGATTCCTTAAAATATGAAGTCTTTTTAATCGAAATTAAAGGGACTGATTGGCACTTCAAACATCCGACAAATGGAAAGATTCAAATAGATAAAAACGATTTTAGTTTGATTTTGGACGATCAAAAGATTCGATTCGATTTGATATTCAATATGATTCACGGCAGTCCGGGCGAAGACGGTAAGCTGCAAGGTTATTTTGATATGCTTCAAATTCCTTATACATCAAGTAACGCGGTTACCTCTGCACTCACCTTTAACAAAGCCTATTGCAATCACATTGTGAAGAATACAGGTGTAGCCGTTTCAAAAAATGTGCATTTATTCAAACGCAGACCTTACGATGTGGAAACGATTTTAAACACCTTAAAATTACCTGTTTTTGTAAAGCCCAATCAAGGAGGATCAAGTGTTGGCATGTCAAAAGTAACAACTGCCGAAGAATTAGCGCCTGCCATCGAAAAAGCGTTTAACGAAGACAACGAAATCCTCATTGAGGAATTTGTCAAAGGAAGAGAATTAACGTGTGGCGCTTTTGAATACTTAGGAAAAAGCATCGAATTTCCAGTTACTGAAATCATTAGCAAAAAAGACTTTTTTGACTACGAAGCAAAATACAACGAAAAATTTGCAGATGAAATCACTCCTGCGGCCATCACCGATCAAGAAGCAAAGTTGATTCATGAAATCACCTCAAAGCTTTACAAGATTCTGAATTGCAGCGGAATAGTTCGATTTGATTTTATTTTAGGAAATGGTACTTTGTGGTTTTTGGAAGTAAATACTGTACCAGGCATGTCGAATGCCAGCATCATCCCACAACAAGTAAAATCGCTTGGTTATTCATTGAGCGAGTTTTACACGCTGTTAATTGAAGATGCATTGTCTTAAAAACCGATTTCAAAATCAGAAACAAATTGTTCCATGAAAAAACTCGTATTTGCAACGAATAACAAACATAAAATCAACGAAGTAGCTCCGTTAATTCAAGATCATTTTCAGCTTCTTAGTTTAGCCGACATCCATTGTTTTGATGAGATTGAAGAACCTCACAATACATTATTAGAAAATGCGTTCGAAAAAGCACGCTACATTTATACTAAATACCAAGTAAATTGTTTTGCAGATGATACCGGATTGGAAATAGATGCTTTAGACGGACAACCAGGCGTTTATTCCGCACGCTATGCCGGAGAGCAGTGCAGTTTTGAAGACAATGTAAGAAAAGTGCTCCTCGAAATGCAAGGAAAAAAAGTACGCACAGCTCGTTTTAAAACGGTTATTGCACTTATTATTGATGGAAATGAATTTAGTTTTGAAGGAAAAATAGAAGGCGAAATTATTGATGAAACGATTGGAAAAGATGGTTTTGGCTATGATCCTATTTTCCGTCCGATTGGCTACCATCAAACATTTGCTGAAATGCCGCTCGAAGAAAAAAATAAAATAAGTCACCGTGCACTTGCTAGCAAACAACTCATTCAATTTCTTTCTCAAATTTAATTCGATTTACATCTTTTTATAGGAAAATGTATCTTTGTTAAAAGCTTCCGATGAAATACCGCTGGTTTAATATTTTTCTATTGATCTGTTTTAGTCAGTTAGTTACTGCTCAAAAACTGCATACCGCGTCTAAAAAAGCAGAAAATCATTACCAGGAAGCAATTGAAGAATACACACTCGGTAATAAGATTCAAGCCGAATTATTGCTAGCCAAAGCAATCAAAGCAGATAAAAACTTTATCGAAGCCTACCTTTTTACGGGAGATATTAAGGCCGAATTAGGTTATCCAACTGACGCGATCGATTTCTACGAAAAAGGGCTGCAAATTAATCCGGATTATTATCCACCTACATACTTTTTTATGGGTAAAATCTTTCTTAAAGAAGGAGATTATCAAAAAGCATTGGTTTCCTTTGAAAAATTCCTCACTTATTCCAACCTTCGAGAAGAATTAAAATCGGAAGCCGAATTAAAAAAAGCAAATTGTTTGTTTGCCATTGAAGCGATCAAACATCCGGTTCAATTTCAATTGAAAAATCTAGGTCAGAATATCAATACCAAAAAATCAGAATATTTCCCATCTCTAACGGTTGACAATCAATTCCTTCTGTTTACCAGACGATTAGATCGAGTTCAGCAAGGAGAGCAAGAAGATTTCTATGGATCTTTGATTGGTACAGACAGCACGTGGCAAATGAGCTACCCTATTTACGATATCAATACACCTTATAACGAAGGTGCAGCAAGCCTTTCGGCGGATGGAAAAACGCTTGTTTTTACAGCGTGCGAAAACTTTGGCGATTATGGAAAAGGACGAAGCGGAAAAGGAAGTTGTGATTTATTCTTTGCCAGGAAAAAAGGCGCTAAGTGGAGTAATCCAGTAAATATGGGACCTCCAATAAATACGGCAAATTGGGAAAGTCAACCTTCCCTTTCGTCGGATGGAAAAACCATTTATTTTATCCGAGCTCCCAAACGCAGTCAAGGCGATTCGGATATTTATCGCGCTGACTTGGATGAAAATGGCTACTGGGGAAATCCTTTTAAGTTAGGACCGACAATCAACACAAGTGGCGATGAGCAATCTGTTTTTATTCATCCTGATAACAAAACCTTGTATTTTTCGTCGAACGGACATGTTGGTATGGGTGGCGTTGACCTTTATATGTCGCATTGGGACGAAGAAAAGCAGGAATTTGGCGAAGCGATTAATCTTGGATTTCCAATCAATACACATAAAGACGAAAACAGTATTTTAGTGGCTCCGGATGGCAAACTTGCTTATTTTGCTTCAGATAGAAAAGATGGATTTGGCGAGCTCGATTTGTATTCGTTTGAACTACCAGAAGCTATCAAACCCGATCCAATATCTTATTTAAAAGGAATTGTGTATGACCAAGTTAGCAATGAATTACTTGGTGCTACTTTTGAATTAATCGATCTTGAAACAGGTAAACAATTGATTCATTCTGTTTCTGATCCTTTGGACGGAAGTTTTCTCTTAACCTTAAATATTGCAAAGGATTATATGCTCAATGTTTCCAAAACAGGGTATTTGTTTTATTCTGATCAGTTTTTATTGGAAGAAGAATCCAGCACTTTGCATCCGTTTATAAAAGATATTCCTCTGAATCCAATTGCTGTTGGAGAAAAAGTAGTTTTAAAAAATATCTTCTTTGATACCGATGAATCAACACTGAAAGAAAGTTCGAAAATTGAATTAGGCAAACTGATTGAATTTCTAAATACAAATCCAAATTTGCATATCGAAATTGAAGGACATACGGATAATGTAGGAAGCGAAACATATAATTTAAGCTTATCAAATGCACGTGCAAAAGCAGTTTACGAATTTTTAATCGCGCATTCTATCTTAGCGGATAGACTTTCTTACAAAGGGTATGGATATACAAAACCAGTTACAGAAAACGATACGGAAGAAGGAAAAGCACAAAACCGACGCACCGAATTTACGATTACTAAAATGTAAAGAGTGTGTTAATTTTCTGAATCAGAATCTCCGCTTTTAGAAATTAAATATCTTTGTTATCAAAATAACAAGAACATGTCACGCATTCAATCCATTCTCGAGCAAAACAGTTTTTCGCAAAGCGATTTCGTGCAGCTTTTGAATGCGAATGCGATGGATCAGAAATTAATTTTCGCGAAAGCCGCAGCTATAAAAAAAGCAGAAGTTGGTACGCAAGTTTATTATCGCGGCTTGATAGAATATTCAAATAGATGCGCAAAAGATTGTTATTATTGTGGCGTTCGCCGAAGCAATCAAACCATAAAACGCTATCAAGTTACAGACGCCGAAGTGCTGGAAGCGGCACAATTCGCTTACGATCAACAATTTGCTTCCATCGTTATTCAATCCGGCGAACAATCTGGAAAAGTATTTGCAAGAAAAATAGAAAAACTACTTAAAAGTGTTAAATCCATCGGACAAGGAGCTTTGGGAATTACCCTGTCCTGCGGAGAACAAAGCAAAGAAACCTATGAACGCTGGTTCGAGGCCGGAGCTCATCGCTATTTGTTACGAATTGAAACCAGCAATCCTGATTTATACTCAAAAATACATCCAAAAAACGATCAACATAATTTCCTTAAACGCATTACCGCTTTGCACGATTTGAAAGAAGTTGGCTATCAAGTGGGAACTGGAGTAATGATTGGATTGCCCTTTCAAACAATGGATGATTTAGCCAAAGATTTGCTTTTTTTCAAAGAACTAGACATTGATATGGCGGGAATGGGTCCTTATATCGAACATCACGAAACACCACTTTATAACTACCGTGATACTTTACTTCCTTTGCAAGATCGATTTAATTTAAGTCTGAAAATGGTGGCTCTTTTGCGCATTTTGATGAAAGACATCAATATTGCAGCAACAACCGCTATGCAAGCTATCGATCCGGAAGGAAGAGAAAAAGCATTGATGGTGGGCGCCAATGTCATTATGCCAAACCTTACACCATTAAAATACCGTGATGATTACCTTTTGTACGAAGATAAACCTTGTATTGACGAAGAAGCCGATGCGTGCAAAAATTGTTTAGAAGCAAGGATTCATCGAACCGGAAATAGCATTGGATACAATCAATGGGGAGATTCCAAACATTTTGCAAAACGAAAATCCAATTAAATCAAGGGAGCTAATAATCGACTGACCGATTCCATCAACTTATTTTTTATCGGTCGCTTACTCCATTCTGGTAAATCAACTCGTCGCGAATTCCGCTTATCTATTTCGAATTGCTTATTCAGTTTTTGATTCTCTTCTTTATCATAAATCAAAGCAACGATTTCAAAATTGTGATAAAAACTTCGGTAATCGAAATTGGCTGAACCAACAATTGATAAGTGGTCATCTACCAAAATGACTTTGGCATGCAAAAATCCCGCTTCATAAAAATAAACTTTCACATTGGCGCGCAAAAGCTCCAGAATAAAGGAACGAGAGCTGTACTGAACCACTTTACTGTCTATGCGCCCTGGTAAGATCAATCGAACCTCCACGCCGCCTGATGCCGCCGTTTTCAGTGCCATCATAATGCTTTCATTGGGAACAAAATAAGGTGTTAAAATATGTATACTTGATTGAGCATTGCTGATGGCCATAAAATAAGCATCTAAAATATTTTGTGATTTTGATTCGGGTCCGCTGTTCGCGATCTGAATAAATTTCTCTCCTTGATGCGGAATGCTTGGGAAAAACTGACTGGGTTGAGCTTCAAATGTGTTGGTAACGAAATATCGATCAACCAAAAATACAGCTTCCAACATTTTAACGGCATCGCCTTGAATGCGGATATGTGTATCGCGCCAATTTCCAAGTTCACCTCCACCACGAACGTATTTATCCGCAATATTAATTCCTCCGGTATAGCCAATCAGTCCATCAATCACCACAATTTTACGATGATTTCGGTAATTTATTTTGCTTGTAAATTTGGGAAAATGAACCGGACGAAAAACGATAAATTCTGCACCGGCATTTTTTAAAACAGCTCTGTAAGTGGCAGAAAGTGTGCGACTTCCAATTCCATCAACCAGCAAACTTACTTTTACACCATGTTGCAATCGATCGAGCAAAATGTGCTGAATCCGCTCGGCCACTTCTCCTTCTTCAAATAAATAATATTGAATATGAATAAAATTCTGAGCGATACTTAAATCTGTGTAAAGTTGCTGGTACAAGGGACTTCCACTGTGATAGGTTTCTATTGAGTTATTTACAGAAAGAAACGATGAATTCTCTTTTAACAGAAGCCGAATAAGCTTTAAGTTATGCATCACTTGGTCGTCCAAAATATCGTTGGCCGTTTTAAGTGTTTTTAATTGTGCTTCACTCAATTGCCGAATCTTCACCAACTCTCTAAATCGCAGTCGCTTAAAAATCCATTTTTTACTTAAACGTTGGCCAAAAAAGAAATACAATACCAAGCCCAAATAAGGCAACAATACCAAAACTAAAACCCAGCTCAAGGTAGAAACCGGATTTCGATTTTGGAGTAAAGTACTAATAATTATATAGATAGCTAATATATAAACGATTCCTAAACCCGTAATGGAAATCCATTTCCAAGCCACCGAATCAAAAAATAAAAGCAATCCTATTTCCATGAATAATTAACTATTCCTTTTCTGATTCAAGGGTCAACAAGGCTTTATCAATCCACTGAATGACCAACGCTTTTCTCTCTTCAGTCATTTTTGCATTCCCATGAAGTGCAGTATATCCAGCCAAAGGCATTTCCCCTTTTTCGATTTCCTTTTTCATGTGTTTTAGGATTCCTTTTTGATCATCCGGATCAAATTCTCCCCAAGAAGAAAGATTCAACTGGTCTCTTCCTTCTTCAACATGATGAGTTATCACAAAAGACATAGGTGCAACATAAGAATACCAAGGCCAAATGGTTTCATTCGAATGACAATCGTAACAAGAATTTTTAAAAACAGACTGAACATCTGCTGGCATATCTGTTGCCATCAAAAAATCGAGGTTTTGATCCGTTACCGGATTTTCACGCTCAAGGGGTGCAAATTGAATGACGATTAATAGAACTAAAATAGTCCATCCAGTTAGTTTGATTCCTTTTTTCATTATTTATCATTTAGATTAGATGCTAAGATACTTAAAAATCATTTTTTCAGAAACAATCTAGCAAAGAATTAACAATAGCTTCTATAAAAATCAATTATTTTTGCAGCGCTTAATTAAACGAAATCCATGAAAACAAAATCACAAAATAAAAATATCAATATCATTACTATGGGATGTAGCAAAAATTTGGTTGACTCCGAACATTTGATGGGACAACTGAAAGCCAATAATTTGAAAGTAGTTCATGAATCGGATGAAATAAAAAGTGATATCGTCATTATTAATACGTGTGGTTTTATCAACGATGCCAAAGAAGAATCCATCGACATGATTCTAGATGCGGTGGAAGTAAAAAAGGCTGGCGAAATTGAAAAAGTGTATGTAATGGGCTGTTTATCTGAGCGCTACAAGAAAGAACTTCCGGAAGAAATTGATGGTGTTGATGGTTTTTACGGAGCCGCCGACTTACCAAAAATCATCAAAGATTTAGGTGCCAAATATAAAACAGAACTTGTTGGAGAACGCTTATTAACAACTCCATCGCATTATGCCTACTTAAAAATTTCGGAAGGATGCGATCGGAAATGCTCTTTCTGCGCCATTCCATTAATTCGAGGAAAACACAAATCAGTGCCGATGGAAGAATTGGTTATTGAGGCAGAAAAGCTCGCTGAAAAAGGGGTTAAAGAACTCATTTTAATCGCCCAAGATTTAATTTGGTATGGAATTGATCTGTATCAAAAACAAGCTTTAGCAGAGCTCATCGAAACTTTAGCCGAAATTGATGGCATTGAATGGATTCGATTACATTATACTTTCCCAACAAATTTCCCACAAGAAGTCTTGGATTTAATTCGAAAAGAGCCAAAAGTTGCCAATTATATCGACATTCCTTTGCAGCATATTAGCGACCGCATTTTACGCTCCATGAAAAGAGGTCATACCGAAAAAGGAACACGTGAATTGGTTAAATCGATGCGCGCAAAAGTGCCGGATGTAGCCATTCGTACGACTTTTATTGTTGGATATCCAGGAGAAACAGTCGAAGAATTCAATCAGCTTTTGGATTTTGTTAAAGAAGCGCGTTTTGAGCGACTTGGCGTTTTCACCTATTCGCCGGAAGAAGATACAGCCGCTTTTAAATTGGAAGACAATGTACCGGAAGAAACAAAGCTAATGCGGAAAGAACAACTTCTTGAATTACAAGAAAACATTTCATATGAAATAAATCAAGCACGCATTGGTAAAGAATATCAAGTAATTATTGATCGATATGAATCACCATTTTTTATTGGTCGAACACAATACGATTCGCCCGATGTGGATAATGAAGTTTTAATTGCCGATGAATTCGATCTTGAAATTGGCGAGTTCTATCAAATTAAAATTACCGAAGCCGATAGTTTTGATATCCGAGGCATCTTGATTCAGTAAATCAATCCAAAGAAATTACATTCCTATACACGCCTTCTAGTTCTTGGCGAAACCTTATCTAACGCTTAATTAAATTCTTTCTGAAGAAAAAGAAAATTTTCTTTTTTATAAATTTCAGTTAAAATTTAGATATTTAATTATCCACTAGGAAGTTATATCAATTTAATAATCAACAATTTAAAAAACATCTGTTTTTATTTGCTAATTAAAAAACAGAAGCTTAACTTTGTGATCGATGAGTAAGTTTTATCAAAAAGAGCCTATGAATCAATACTTTATAGATCAAAAGAACTTGTTATAAAATTGCTACACGCTATTAATTAATTTGTCTACCGCACAAAAATTCGCAATTCAATGAAAAAAAACGTAATGCTTTTTTTCTTTTTTCTTTTAGCTCAAATTAATTTTGGACAAACAGGTATTTCAATTCAAAACTTAAATCCAACAACTGCGGTTCAGATCATCGAAAGAGCTTTGCACGAAAATGGGTATCAAATTCAGCAATTCGATCGAGAAAGAGGTCTTATACTAACAGATTGGATTGTTTGGAACACACTTACCATAAGCAATCGTGGGCGACTCCAAATCAATGTAAATAATTCCTCTGCATACATCGAAATGGTTGATCGGGGATATAAATCCACCGAAGGATGGTCGATGAGCTTTGGCGATTTATCTAAGAAAAACAGCAAATTATTTTATTCGGATTTAGCAAAGCGAATTAGCGAAATCAATGCCAGTGATCAATTAACAATACAAGCTGTGCAGAATTCCCGTTTGATTCTTAATTTCAAACCAAAAATCTTATTTCACGGACTCGAAT
>JAFGAK010000183.1 GCA_016933745.1 Bacteroidales bacterium | reverse complement strand
GCTTTTGTAATTATCTACTTTTTCCTCGACGTTTCATTTTTGCATAACATTCATCCCGAGTCTCTATCCGAATCGGCAAGAGAAATCTTCGAACGTATTGGATCCGATCGTTTTACGCATTCAAATATCGCTTTGCTTGCTTTGTTTACCGGAGCACTTATTTTATGGATTACGGAAGCTATTCCCAATTATTTAACTTCTTTAATTCTTATTATTTCCTTGGTTCTAACAGGAGTACTACCCGAAAAAGAAGCGTATGCTCAGTTGGGGCACAAAGTAATGTGGCTAAATATTTTATCGTTTATCTTGGCCAGCATGTTGGTTACAACCGGCGTAGCCAAGCGTTTTGCGCTATGGTTCATCGTTAAGTTTGGTAAAAACGCTACATCTATTTTCTTTAGTTTTATTGTCATCAATTTGGTTTTGTCGTTATTTATTTCTGCAACCACTGCAAAGGCAACAATTCTGCTCCCCATTTTTATGGTAGTAGCTGCCGTTTATGGCGCAACCGGTGGAAAAAACAAAAATAATTTTGGGAGAAATCTTGTATTGCAAAACTTGTTTCAAATCAATATTTCTGCAAGTGCTTTTGTAACCGGTTCTGGAGCAAATCTCTTGGCAGCTTCTCTAATTGCGGGTGCTGTAGGATCAGAATTATTCTTTTACGATTGGATGATAGCAGCAGCACCAGTCGCCTTTCTGCTTATAATTATTGCCTATTTCGTAGGCACTAAGCTTATTTTTAAGATGCCGAAAGAGGAAAGAGTTCCGCAAATTGAAGGTGGAATGGACCGACTAAAAGATGAGTTAAAAAAACTTGGGAAAATTAAATTTTCGGAGATTAAAGCCATCATTATTTTTTCCAGTATCCTTGGTTTATGGGTAACCGACAGATTGCATGGTATTAGTCCTACTGCGGTTGCATTTATGGGAGCCATTATCGCCTTGATGCCAAGAATAGGAGTTGTAAAATGGAATGATGTCGATATTCCTTGGCACCTTCTTCTTTTCTCAGCAGGAGCTTATACTTTGGGAGAAGCATTTAAGTTTACCGATTTGCCTTCAATTTCAGTAAATACTATTTTTAATGCACTTGGCTTCGGCACAAATACTCCATTTTGGTTACTCTATATAATCCTCACAGGAGCCATGGTTTTTAGCGCCCTTATTTTTCAATCAAAAACAATGCGAGCCATGCTCTTTGTGCCAATTGCTATTGGGGTGGCAGGACGCTATGGAGTTTCAGTTGTCAGCCTCGCCTTTCCCGTAGCGATGCTTATCGAGCATGTATATGTGCTTCCATTTAACAGCAAACCTGCATTACTCTTGTATTCAACAGATCATTATAGCTTAACCGATTCATTTAAATTTGGAATTGTCATGCTCATAATTGCATGGATAGTGAGTATAATAATGGGACAAACTTATTTTCAAATGCTCGGGATTACACCAAATGGTGTATTCTAATGTTCTCTTTTAGATAAAGAACAAAATTATTTCCGTTCCAAAGCGAGATTGGATTAGGACTTTTCTAAGATACAAAGGCAATGATTGTTAAAACATACAACGAGTTTATTAACTTCCTCAGTTTCACAAAACCACTAAGGAATTTACGATCGAAAATCAATAAGAGTATTGATTTGCCCGAAATTATTGAAGAATTCCCAGATTCTCATCCCCGTGGTTTTATAAAAGAATTCAAAAAACGAAGAACCACCATCGTTGAAACGTATTTAAAAATAACAAAGAGTATCGACTCAACGAGTCATAAAGAACACATGCATGCACTAAAACTGCTTGCAGAGCATATTCTCTATGCCCGCTCTCTAAAAATGCCATTGAATGCAGCACGCGTGCAACTTGCATTAATGAAACAAGTAGTGAATAACCGCGATAACAAAAGAGCCCAATTAGAACTGATGGCCGATTTCACCGAATCGTCATTTGGTCATCCTCGATCTATCCGAAAATTTTTAAAGAAACTAGATATTCTTGAAGTGCCAGAAACAGGAGAACCTTTGCGCGATTTAAAAATGGGCTGGGATTTTCATGTGCATGATAACGCTTCATATGGGCGAAAATCACCGATACAAATTGTCGTTGATGGCTTTATTAAAGGAATCTCCGAATTAACGATTGCTTATAATAATTTAAACCGAACAGATGCCATTATTGAAGTTCTGGAAACAGGCAAAATTTTAGGTATAAAAGTAAATATCGCTATTGAATTTAGCGCGATGACCAATGGGAAACAGTTTCACTACATGTATATTTTGCCCGAATTCTCGAGCAAAAAGAAAAAATTTAAACAGTTCCTTAAAAACCGATCAAATGAATTTGATGCTTTTTTATACGAATTAGAAGAAAATCAGAAAAAACGACACGAAAATATCGTCAATCTAATTAATAGCTTCAACACGAAACATCTTCCTCAAATCAACAAGGGTTATCAGGCAAAAACCATCTATTATTTAAAGCCTTTATCGATTAAGCAATTTGATGGAATTATCGCCAATAAAATCGGTTCACGCCGATTATTGGGCGAATATTTATATCCTCGACTTAAGCTCGTACTTGAAAAAAGAGCCCTTCAGATAACGGCCTTAAGGAATTTGGCTATCCATTCACCCGACAAATATTCGACAACCGAAATTGAAGACATCGAAAAAAAATACAGGGAAATCCGAAAGGAATATAAAGAGCTTGCTCCTGAAAAAATACGATTAAGCTATTTTGTAGATAAAGATCTAATTCAAGCAGAAACAGCGGTGAGTAGTTTGAGAGAAATCTATCGATTAGCTAAAAAAGCCGGCGGGAAAATAAAATTTATTCAGCCCTTAGAACATGGTCTGGAATCGGCCATTAATATGGTTATTGATAACTTTGAATTTATTTCACATACCGAAATATTCAATATGTTTGATAGTATAGAAACCGATACCCGCGACTTTATTCATTTCTCAAATTTCATTAAACACCTAAACAATGCGGATGATAAAAAACTAAATTCGTTGTTCAACGAATTGGAGATTTCAGTGGATCAAACAAAGCTTGAAGATGTTCTGAAGCTTTCTAAACAAAAACAACTCATTCCCTCCATAGGTAGTGATGCCACTGGACGTTCAACTCTAGCACCAGGTATGGGTTTTATTTTTGAAAATCGAATAGCAAAACATCAGCTAAAAAGCTTTAGTCAAAAGCACAAACATTTAGCTCCAGAGATTTCTGAATTGGTTTACGAACAATCCACAGCTCCAAAAGTAAGTCTCAAGAAAAACGAAAAACCAAGAATAATTTGTCTGGGAAAAGTTGATGCTGCTAAAATTAATGAACTAGGCGATGAAAAAGAGGAAAAGCCTATCCGATTTATCGATGCCATCGGATACATCCATCCTGCAATTAAAAATTTATTGTTTATTCTGTTTGGTTTTCTTCCAGCTTACTATACGGTTGGCTTTGCGTATGCTTTGCTCTGGTTTACGATTACAGGAACCCGAAATGTTTTTGTTGATATGATTGCCGGGAACGGATTTAAACCCTCCGAATGGACAAGAAAAGATATTGATTGGTCAAATATGGCCAACTCCCTGTTTTGGACTGGTTTTTCTGTACCTATTCTAGGCTTTGTAAAATCGAGTTTTGATGTGTATTGGCAATGGGAACAGATTGGCGCTTTCTATGAGTTTAGCAAATTCTTTTTCATCAATCTGGCAAACGGAATGTATCTTGCATCTCATAATTATATTCGCGGATTTGATAAAATTACCATTCGCGGTAACTTTTTCAGAAGCATTTTGGCATGGCCACTTTCGGCTGCTTTTTCGCCTCTCGGAAATGTTATGTTACTGCCAAGTATTGTCCAAGCAAAATTCTGGTCCGACTTTGTAGCGGCCATCATCGAAGGAAGCGGAAAATATAAAAACATTATTAAACTCAAAGATCGAATTGTAAAATCACTCCTCCCCGATTTGGAAAGCGATGATCAAGAAACGGAAATACTTGCAGTACTCGACCTGCTTTATCTAACAAAAGAAAGTACTCGCGTAAAAACGGTACTTCAAAAACAACTTATTCATCCTCTAAATAGGAAAGAACAATTTAGGAATATTTTCAGAATCAAGAAGAAAAAGGCAAAAGTGTCTCAAAACTATAACAACCTTTTAAAATGGGTGAACAACAAAACAAATTTTGATCTCATTTGTAATTATACCATTCAGCATTACAATCGGGAACAAAGTCTATACCTACTTCAATTACTGTCTTCTAATTATACAAAAACATTTCATTGGCTCAAGAAAATCAAACCTTAACAAATGCAAACTTTTTAATTCAAAAAAAACAGGCAGTCCTTAGAATATTGATCACTTATCATACGCTAATTTTCAAATAATTGGAAACTTATCCAACCTTTGTCCAATTTTCCACATTTTATAGCAATAAACACACAAATTACCAACATCAGCTTATTAATTTTTATCGAGTATGCTATAAGATTCGTTTGAAATTCCTTGTGCTTCAGCTGACGGAAAGTGTTTAAACCAAATGCACATGGGGATAGAGCCAAACACTTCATTTTTGAGCTAATTTTCGCTTTTGTTTTAAATTCTGTAATCCCAAACTTAAGTGTAGGGAAATTCAAAATGGATTGTATTCAGTAAAAATTCAAATGAAATCATAATTAAATTTACTTCACAAACAATGGCGGATATAAAGCTATGTAAACATGCGATCCATCAAATAATCCTCCTTTCTAGCTTTCCAACTTTCAAAAAAAACAACTAACTTCGCACTACATTATTTAAAGATAACTCGCTAAGATATTTTTAAAGTAAAACATAAGCCCATGAATAAAAATTATTTTGCTCACGAAACCGCTGTTATTGATGAAAACTGTCAAATTGGTGAAGGCGTAAAAATTTGGCATTTCAGTCACATCATGTCCAATTGTGTGATTGGCGAAAAATGCAATATTGGTCAAAATGTGGTGGTGTCACCTGAAGTGATTTTGGGGAAAAATGTTAAAATTCAAAACAATGTTTCCATCTATACGGGCGTGATTTGCGAAGATGATGTGTTTCTTGGTCCAAGCATGGTTTTTACCAATGTGACCAATCCCCGAAGTAATGTAAATAGACGGGGCGAATATTCCAAAACCATCGTAAAACACGGTGCTTCCATTGGTGCCAACGCCACCATTGTTTGTGGGCACGACATCGGTCGTTTTGCTTTTATTGGGGCAGGTGCTGTCGTCACAAAAACAGTTCCCGATTATGCTTTAGTTGTTGGAAATCCAGCTCGCCATATTGGCTGGATGAGCGAGTTTGGTCATCGGCTTCATTTTGATGAAAATGGAGAAGCAATTTGCCCCGAAAGCAAAGAAAAATATCAATTGCAAGACGG
>JAFGAK010000182.1 GCA_016933745.1 Bacteroidales bacterium | reverse complement strand
TTTCCCCTCGTATTCATAACAATAACTTCTTATGGCCTTATTAAAATAAATTGGGAATCCAATCTCCTTTAACTGGCGAATGATTCTATAAACCGTTCTTTCTGTTATCCGTAGTCTCGAGGCCAATTCTTTTGGAGAGCCTGTTGCATTATGTCTAATGAGCTGATCTATCCTCTCAAGGGCTTCCTTTGCGTTAATAATATTCATTGTAACCATTTTTGCGTTATTTACAGAGTCGCTTTACTTGTTCT
Source organism: Bacteroidales bacterium (assembly GCA_016933745.1). Classification (GTDB taxonomy): domain Bacteria; phylum Bacteroidota; class Bacteroidia; order Bacteroidales; family UBA12170; genus UBA12170. Next base: position 4,216 of record JAFGAK010000182.1, on the reverse strand, counting down.
TATACAAGTAAAATACCATCTGCTTATCCTATTTATGGTCATTTTTGGAAAAACATTACCCTCAAAATTCAATTATTTTTCAACATATTTATTAATTCTCTGGTAATCTTTTACTTGCAAAGAATAAAAATTCCAACTACAACAAGAAAAAATAGAAAACTATCCCAATCTTAATCCGTAATCCAAACCAATTCTATAGAGGGCAATTAGAAAAATGGCAACAAAAAGTGTAGAGATCGAAAGCTTGATCTTTTTAGGTTTCTCATCAAAATAATATTCCTGATGATATCGACTTAACAATAAAACGGGAAGTACCATAAAGATTAAGCTGAGGTTTACCAAAACATAATAGCCTGTTTGCTTGGGTTGATTGATGAGAAAAATAAGCAAATTACCCACTACATAAGGAATCAACACCTGACTAACAATAAAAGGCTGTCGTTTGGCGGGAGTTGAAAAATTGAAATAGGTATTTCCGGTAAAAATCCAAAACTTCACACTCGATGAACCCAACACGATCATCAGAAGAATCATTAATAAAGAAATGATTAATTTCCCGGTATCGGTATAATACAAATACATGATGGTGTAGCCAAATTCCTTTCCGGTTAAGGCGCCAATCAAGGCTCCACCTAATATAGAATTGAAACCATGAAAAACACCCCAAAGCAAGAGGAGTTTTAGAACACCATCTTCTAAATACACTTTACTGTACAAAATCAATACTAAAGTGGCTACAATCAAAGCTAAAACCGGACCTGAAGCAAAAATAGCTTTCACGGAATCTGCATACCATGCATCAGCATCTACCAGATATTCAACACGATAATAATACAAAACGGTTTGATAATCGAAATGCATTGCCGTGAAGGCCATTCCCAGCTTTTCGATGAAAGAAATGATAAAATAAGCCAACAAGAAGAACATCAACGAATTTAACGCAATGAGGAGATAATCTCGTCGAAAAACCATTCTTAAAACCGATTCTTTTTTCTTCTTGCGTTTTGGCCAACCTTTTCCTCTCAGAAAGTCGAACCAAATTTTAATGGACTTTTTAAGCACATATTTGTAAATCCGATGTCTTCGATATCTGACAAATCGCTTTTCATCCCGTTTCTTTTTCTGTAATAACAAGCGTACCTTGCTTTTCTTTTTGGGTTTGAAAAGGCTTTTTAGAATGACCTTCCTGATACGTTTCTGGCGTCGGACAGCCCAAGCTTTTTGTGCTGCTTTTTCTTTTTTAAGTTGAATGGCAGCTTGGCTTTTCTTACCTAAAAAGATCGATCGAAAAATGACTTTCAATTTCCGCCAAAGCAAGCGTCTTTTAAACCTTTTTTCCTTTCGTTTTTCGTCTTTTTTATTTTTCTTCTCTTGCTTTTTTTCTTGTTTTCGCTTTCGCGATGAACGACGTAAAAAACGGTAAATTCTATATAGGCGACCTAAAGTTGAATAATGGCCTGGAGCTTTGGCAGCAAACAAAAATGCAAAAGGGAAAGTGAACCAATCAAAAAGTAAATTTAGTTGGACAAATATTTTTTGAGTAGGATGATAAATTCCGGAAGCCATTTGAGCAAATGTAACAAAAAAAAGAGAAATAAGGAGTCCCTTTTAGGTTGTGGTAGGCTAAAAAAAACCTCGCTTTGTGGAGCGAGGTTCTTGCTTATGAATTATTATCGGACTATTTTACCGTCATCGCTTTCAATTCCTTGCTGTATTCACCAGCTTCAAGCTTTCTTTTCACTTCTTTGAAACATTTGATGGTGTATTCAACATCTTCGATGGAATGATCTGCTGTTGGGATTAAACGTAAAAGAATAATTCCTTTTGGAACTACCGGATATGCAACAATTGAGCAGAAAATATTGTAATTCTCTCTTAAATCATAGGTTACTTGCGTTGCTTCAGGCACACCACCAGCTAAAATAACCGGTGTAACCATCGATTCGGTTTGACCAATATTGAATCCGTTTTCGCGTAAGCCTTTTTGCAAGGTATTGACTACATTCCAAAGTTTATTTAAAAATTCCGGACGAGTACGAATCATGTCCAAACGTTTTAAGGCACCAATTACCATTGGCATTGGTAAAGATTTGGCATAAATCTGCGAACGCATATTGTATTTCAAATACTTGATAATTTCAGGTTTGGAAGCAACAAAACCACCAATTCCAGCCATTGATTTTGCAAAAGTTCCAAAATAAACATCAATCTCATCTTCAACGCCATAATACACGTGTGTACCTCTTCCTTCTGGTCCCATGGTTCCAAAACCATGTGCATCGTCGATTAAGATACGGAAATTGTATTTTTTCTTTAAAGCAACAATATCTTTTAAATGACCTAAACCACCTGTCATGCCGTAAACGCCTTCGGTAATAAGCAGAATTCCGCCATTTTGTGCTTCGGCCAATTTGGTAGCTCTTTGCAATTGCTTGTCTAATTTTTCCATGTCGTTGTGTGGATACACAAAACGCTTACCTGGATGCAAACGCATACCATCAATGATACAAGCGTGTGCTTCGGAATCATAAACAACCACATCGTGACGATCAACCAAGGTATCGATGATCGAAACCATCCCTTGGTAACCAAAATTCAACAAATAACCGGCTTCTTTTTTAACAAATGTAGCCAACTCTTGCTCTAGTTGTTCGTGGTATTTTGTTTGACCCGACATCATTCTTGCGCCCATCGGATAAGCCATTCCCCATTCTTTAGCTGCATCAGCATCTGCCTTACGCACCTCTGGGTGATTACCTAAACCGAGGTAATTGTTCAATGACCATACTAGTCGCTCTTTGCCTTGAAACATCATGTGGCTAGATAACTGGCCTTCTAATTTAGGAAAAGCATAATAACCTTCAGCAGCAGAAGCATACTGACCAATAACGCTATTTTCCACTTTTAATTTATCAAAAAGATCCATGCTATATTTAGTTTTACAGTGTCGATTTTTACAAAGCGCAAAGCTATCTTAAATATTACTATCTACCAAAAATAGATGTTAAATTTTAGTTTGTTGGTAAATCTATATCAGCACGCTATTGCGATGAACGATCGAAAAACCATCAATAAAGGTCGCGGTGGCATTCGGAGCACAATCCATCTTTCCAAGATTCATAGGCATCGTTGGGATGCACAAAGTTTAGTGCTTGATAAATGGAACCAGCTTGGATGGTATCAGGAACACCCTGAGCTACAATCGTATGGCATAAATTACAATCTTGCGAAATGTATTTTCCGGTGGTACTTAGATGTTTATCGTCGTGGCAACGAAAACAGCCATTGAATTCTAAATGGCCAATATTATTTGGATACACATCCCAGCGAACACCCATTTCAGAGAAGACGTTTTTTTGAAATTCGTCTTGTATTCCTTGAATTGCCTGATCAATCAGCTCGGGTTTTTCTACGGATATATCTTCATAAGAAGAAGCATAAAAATCTCTAACTGATTGATCTATAAATACCAAAGCACTATCTGTTGTTGGAAAGCGATTGGAAAGAATATCCATGGCTAAGTATTTTATTTCTCGTAAATCGCGCGAAATGGCTCCGGAAGTAATCGCATTGTTTATAAAATCGATGGGTGTATGATAATCATGCGAAGGGCGATTGTGACAATCCATGCAGTCCATTTTTCTTTTTTCTTGATTTACAATTTCTTCTTCAGAAAGATCAAAAGCTTCGTCTTGAAAAACCTGTATTTCACCTGTTTTTAAATTGGTATATCGCACCCATGGAATCACCGATCGGGAACTGTCTGTAGTGATGTATTCCACTTTTACATCCGGATTGATATGCCAATGAATTCCTTCTTCCAATCCCATAGCACTGTATGCCGGACCTGTTTTCATTTGCAAACTGATGTCCCATTCGGTGTTTTGCTCATCGGCTAAATAATGTTTATTCATCACCAATTGTCGTGCATAGAATTTTTCCGGCCAATGACATTCCTCGCAGGTTTCTTGCGCAGGGCGCAGGTTTTTAATTGGTGTAGGAATGGGTCGAGGGAAATTTCCAACCGTTACCGCATAGACTTGGTACAAACCAGAGAGTTTAGATCGCGCATACCATCCGGCACCAGAACCAACATGACATTCGACACAGGAAACGCGCGCATGCGACGAGTTATGATAGGCTACATATTCAGGTTTCATTACTTCGTGACACAAGGTTCCACAAAACTCAACCGACTCCGTATAATGAAAAGCTT
>JAFGAK010000181.1 GCA_016933745.1 Bacteroidales bacterium | reverse complement strand
GGCTGAAAAAGCCAATAACACATCTAATTTAGCAATGACCGAAGCATTGGTTTGAACCGGAATAATATAATCTAATAAACTCAATATCAAATTTATATACAACTCCTGTTCGATCGCAAGTATTTTTTCATCGGCACCCAAAATCTTGGCTTCTAAATCTTTTAGTTCTTCGGTAATATAGCGTTCAGAACCTGTAAGCGTTTGCTTGCGATTCCATTCTTCGGGTACCTTCTCTTTATGTGCATTGGTCACTTCTAAATAGTATCCAAAAACATTGTTATAGCCAATTTTTAGAGAACTTATTCCTGTTTTTTCGCTTTCGCGATGCTGAATATCTTTTAAAATATCTTTGCTTGATCCACTTAAATTTCTTAATTCGTCCAATTCAGCTGACACGCCATCTGCAATAACACCACCTTTGGCCAAAAGCACAGGAGCATCAGGTTGCAATTCTTTTTCTATTTTATCTCGAATCAATCCACAAAAATTGAGTTGCTCAGCTATTTTTAGCAGATTTTCGTTGGAACTTGTTACAAGGGTTTTTTGTATATTTTCAACATGATACAATGCTCTTTTAAGCTGCAGTGTTTCTCTTGGATTAATTTTTCCGGTGGACACTTTGGAAATCAATCGTTCTAGATCGCCCAAATCGCTGATTTCTTTGATGAGCGTATTGCGCAGCGACTGATTTTTCAAGAAACTTTCAACGATATCATGCCTTTCCGAAATTGGTTGAAGTTCTTTCAATGGCAAAACCATCCATCGTTTCAACAACCGCGATCCCATGGGTGAAACTGTTTGATCGATCACATCCAAAAGCGTTTTTGCATTTTCGTTGGGCGAATGCAAGAGTTCTAAATTCCGAATTGTAAAACGATCGAGCCAAACGTAATGATCTTCCTCTATGCGAGATAAAGTGTTGATATGATCTACTTTATGATGCTGTGTTTCGTTCAAATAATGCAATACTGCGCCAGCAGCAACAATCCCTTGCTCGAGATGCGATACTCCAAATCCTTTGAAGGAAGCAGTACGAAAGTGTTTTAGTAAAATTTCCGAAGCAAACTCGCTCGTAAATACCCAATCATCAAATGTTGTAGTAAAGAATTTATCGCCAAAAACTTTTTGAAATTCATTCAATTTATTGCGTTGCACAATCACTTCGTTTGGACGAAAACCTTGCAATAACTTATCAATATAGGCTTCCGAACCTTGGGCTAAAAAGAATTCTCCCGTAGAAATATCCAGAAACGAAATCCCGCTATGCTTCGGGTGATAATCCACACTGGCCAAAAAATTATTCGCCTTATGATCCAATACATTGTCGTTGTAGGAAACACCTGGAGTGACTAGTTCTGTAACTCCACGTTTTACAATGGTTTTAGTTGTTTTCGGATCTTCCAATTGATCGCAAATTGCAACCCGTTGTCCGGCTTTCACCAATTTGGGTAAATAGGTATCTAAAGCATGATGTGGAAATCCGGCTAACTCCACAAATCGAGCAGATCCATTGGCTCTTTTGGTTAAAACAATTCCTAAAATCTTGGCTGTTTTGATTGCGTCCTCACTAAACGTTTCATAAAAATCACCGACACGAAACAACAACAAAGCAGATGGATATTTTGCTTTGATACTGTTGTATTGTTTCATCAAAGGTGTTTCAGCTATGTTTTTTTCCGCCACAATTCTATCTATTTTGGCGTAAATTTAAGGATTATCAGCTAAACTCCATTCGCATTCATAAATTATTGAAAACTTCTTCGGGATTAAATCCTATTTCCAAAATAGCTCATCGATGAAACTAGGCTCATTTTCTAAATTACAACTCCATATAAAACTCTGCACGATCGATTAGTTCGCCTAAAAGGACAAAAATAAAAATGTAGCTATTTTCGAAACCCAAGGAAAAGAAAAGAATTGTTGGAACTAGAAAACCAAACGTGATTCTCAATCCTGAAAAGATCCATCGAATATCCATCCCCTCTTTCCTAAACATTACTTTCCGAGCAAAATACAAATACGCTTTCAATGTGAGTGCAGCAAAAAACATCCAAGGATTGGCAACCCAAACAGCTACATATAAAAACACGGTAAAGAAAAGCACGTCAGCACTGTGGTATTTAGTTTTTTCTTTGCTCTGTATTTTCCGATACACCTTGTCTATCGACACCAAAATGAGCAAGCCCAAGAGGGTTGCGAGCAATCCTAATTCATTTTGTTTTGGAAAACAAACACTCAAAATAGAAACAGGAACGAAAAAGGAGAAAGCCAAAATTTCGCGACTAAGCCAAGAATTTCTAATATTCAAAATAGCTCTCCAAGCGCGGACTTTTCTTCCTAAATGCAGCAAACTCAAAAGTCCTAAAAAAAACAACCCGGAGGCAAACCAAGGAATTGAAACCCAAACAGATTTACTATAAGACGCATAAAACCAAGAAACAAAAAACGGCATCATCCAAGTAAAAATAACCAAAGGCCATTCGTGTAGCAAGGTCTTTTTATTCGATTTTAGCAGATTCAACTTTTGATTGGCTTCTGATAATTGTAATGTCGATTTTTCCATTTTCGGACCGGCAGCATTTCGCAAATCTATCAACTGAATTTTTGGTTGAATGCCTGTTTCTGGAAACCCATCAACGATTTGCGGCGAAAGATGAATCAGTTCATAATCCAGCGCGCCGGTAGGACAAGCACTTGCACAAGCTGGTTTTCGTTTATCAACAAGTCGTTGAACACAAAGCGTACATTTTTCAATTATCCCGACGGAAGGATTGTATTTTGGTGCATTGTAGGGACAAACCCAAGTGCAATATCTACAACCAATACAAGCATCTGCGTGATGGATAACAGCGCCAAAAACGGAATCGCGTGAATAAGCCAATGCAGGACAATTACGCATACAAGGAGCATCTTCGCAATGATTACAAGCCATCGAAAAATTAAAAACAGGAAGCTCGGGATGTTGAAATTCGTTCTGCGTGGTAATGCTTCGCCAAGGGACTTGCTGTTTCCAATATTCGTTAGAGACCAACTCTTCCAAAGCCACATTCTCTATCTGACAAGCCACTACACAAGCCTGACAAGCCACACATTTATTGATATCGAATAGAAATCCCTTTTTCATCGGTTTCGTTTTTCTATCTGAACCTTCGTATCGTGAAAAGCCGTTCCATGACCCATGTCTGTTTCTTTTCCGGTGGACAATACATTTGGACTTCCACCTTCCGAAAACCACCAGCCATTGTAGTACACAACACATCCTTTTTTAATACCAAAAGAAATCGACACCTTGGTTTCCAAAGAACCTTTTTCATTAAAAATTCGCAACGAATCTCCTTGCTGAATTCCTTTTTCCAAAGCATCTTCGGCACTAATTACACACGTTGCTTCCGGTGCAAACTGTTTGATCAATTTCAAATTTCCAAACTGCGAATGAATGCGGTTTTTCGTATTTGGCGATAGCAAATAAAACGGGTATTGTTCCGTTTGATTCATCAGTTGATCAAAACTTGGCAATGCCGATACTTTCCATTTTAGTTCTGCTTCGTGCGAGAACAATTCGATTTTCCCGCTTGGCGTTTTAAATTTTTTATCTGCAAAAGCAATCAATTCCAATCCGGGAGCCAAAACAGGTTGTTTTTTTAAAGCTTCCCAATTTAAGCTTTTGTGCTGCTTCAGCTGCTCATTTAAATACCTCTCAATCGCTTGGTTGTTTGGTTCGGGAAGGTATTTTTGAATTTCATTTTCGGAATAACCCAAGGTCAGAGCTAAGGCATAATAAATCTGCGCTTCTGTTTTTACATTGCCTGCATTTTCGAGTATTTTGGGCATAAGTTGCACATACGGATTCCAATAAGATCCAATGATATCGCTTTGCTCAAACATATTTTTTGCCGGAAGAATAAGATCCGCTTCTCTGGCAGTATCCGTCAAAAACTGTTCAACAACCACTCTAAATTCAAGTTTCCGAAACGCTTCTAAGCTTAATTGAGTATCGGGATTTTGGGTAATTGGATTTCCTCTTTCTACCCAAATCATTTTAATTGGCGGATCTTTTTGTGCAAGCATATCGCTACCTAAACGCGCTTTGGATATCGATCGTCGAAACAGTTTATTCGCTCCGATTTCCGGATAATAAGATTCCGGTTCTTTGGTGGCATCAAAAACGTAGGATTGTAAATTGGCATAATGAAAACAGGCTCCTTTTTTTCCAATATTTCCGGTTAAAACACTCAAGCTTAACAAAGCTCGTACGGTTTGTCCTCCGTTGGAAAAACGTTGCATACCGTAACCTGGGATTAAAGTCATGGCTTGATCGGTAGCCAAATCGTGTGCAAACTCCTCGAGTAATTCCAAAGGAACATCGGCTATTTTAGCCGCTTTTTCCAAAGTCCAAGTGGCAACAGACGACTTGAATTCTTCAAATCCCAGCACGAATTTATCAACAAAATCTTGCTGGTAGTGCTTCTTTTGAATTAGCGAATTTGCGATCGCGAGAGCAATTGCCGCATCGGTTCCAGGTTTGGGTTGAATCAATAAATCAGCTCTTTCGGAGGAAGGTGTTCTGCGTGGATCAATCACAATCAATTTAGCTCCTTTGGCTTGTGCTTTTTCGATAAAAACCATTTGATGAATATTGGTTTCCGCCGGATTTTTTCCCCAAAGAATAATCAATTTAGCATGTTCCAAATCCCAAGGAACGTTGTGTTTATTTTCGCCCAAAGTTAAACGAACAGCTTCCAAACCTGCAGGCCAACAAAGATTTCCATAGGTCGTAGTGGCTCCACCAAATAGTTCCCAAAATTTAGAACTAAATCCATTGGTGAGTCCTGACATGCCGCTGGATTCGTAAAATAAAACCGACTTTGCACCAAAGGTTTCTTTTAAGTATTTTAGTTTGTTAGCGAGTAACTGAAGCGCTTCTTCCCACGAAATTGGAACAAAATCGCCTTGCTCATTTTTTAATAAAGGTTGTGTAATCCGATCTTTACTATTTGCTCTTTCCACATAACTCAAACCTTTAATACATGGACCTTCGGCGGTAGCCAAATTTGCAGAATGGGGTTCAACAGCCACCAATTTTCCGTTTTCAACTTTTGCTTTAAAGCTGCATGTAGAATAGCAATTGCGCGGACAGGCTGTTGAAAATTCGGACATCAAAAGTTTTTGTTAAAAGTAGGAAATATTTCGAGTCTGAACTTCACCTGCTACTTGAATTTGAAGATCGTTTTTATTTTCAAATCCTATTTTTGAGTTTGATAAAAAACGTAAATTTGAACACTTTAACAAAAAACACGTGTTGCTACACAAACCTAATTGAATGAGAAACCGATTAAATAAACGATTTACTCTACCCCTTTTTTTATTAATAATTCCAAATCTACTTTTTGGCAATGAATCAGACACTTTAACCGCTCACTTTATCCAAGAAAAAATTAAAATCGATGGAGTGCTTGATGAAGCTGCTTGGAGCAAAGCCATTCATATTTCCGATTTCACGCAAAGAGAAATGGAAGAAGGGAAACCAGCTACAGAAAAAACGGAAATCGCTATTTTATACACCAACAACAAGTTGTACATTGGTGTTTGGGCGTATGATTCAGAAGCCGATAAAATTAAAGCAAGTCAGATGAACAGAGATTTTAGTTGGGGTGGCGATGACAATGTGGAAATTATTCTAAGTCCTTTTAATGATAATCGAAATGGCTATTTATTCGTAACCAATCCAAATGGAGCTCGCGCCGATGTATTGGTTTCGAATGAAGGTGAAGGTTTTAACAAAAGCTGGAATGGCATTTGGGATGTGGCAACAAGCATTACAGAGGAAGGCTGGTTTGCTGAATTTGAGATTCCATTTTCTACACTTAAATTCCCCAAACAATCCGAACATGTTTGGGCTTTAAATATCGAAAGAAACATACGGCATAAAAGAGAGCAAGTGATGTGGAAAGGTTGGAGCCGACAATTTGATATTGAAAAGATTTCGCAAGCCGGAAAGTTAGATGGATTGAAAAACATCCAATCAAAAGAAAAAATAGAATTAAAACCCTACATCACCGCTGGACTTGAAAAAACAAAAGGTGATCCCACTTCAGGAATTTACAATTTTGGTGGCGATGTGAACATTGATATTACACCTACGTTAAAACTCAATTTAACCGCCAATACGGATTTTGGTCAAGTAGAAGACGATCAAGCCCAAATCAATCTATCGCGCTTTTCTTTGTATTACTCGGAAAAAAGAGAATTTTTTTTAGATGGAAACAATCAGTTTCAAATGAATGTTGGTGGAAGCAATCAGCTTTTTTACTCTCGCCGCATTGGCAACGACTCTGAAAGCGAACAAGATGTTCCAATTATTGTTGGTGCCAGAATCTTTGGGAAGCAAAATAGGACAAACATTGGTTTTTTAAATATTCAAACTGCGGCAAAAGATTCCGTTCTAACAACTAATTTTTCCGTATTGCGCATCAGTCAGGATATTTGGGACCAAAGCACGATCGGTTTTATTGTTACTTCCAAACTTCAAGATGGGCATCAAAATTTAGTTTATGGCGCTGATTTCAATTTTGCCACAAGCAGTTTCCTGAAAAATAAAAACCTAGAAATCAGCGGTTCAGTTGCTCAATCTATGACTTCAGACTCTTTAAACAAAGACAATACAGCCTATGACCTTTCGCTTTCTTTTCCGAATGATTGGATAGAATTGGATTTGAGCATGAATGATGTACAAGCCAAGTTTAATCCTGAAATGGGCTATATACGCAGAAACAACGCCAAACGTTTTAGTGCTGAATTACAGTTTAATCCACGTCCTAAATTTTTACCTTTTGCCCGAAATTTAGAAATCAAACCCATCGAAATCGATTATTATTTTAACAGTGCTACCAATCACTTAGAAAGTATTAATTACGAGTGGCGCCCACTTGGCATTCGTTTTAAAAGTGGTGAGTTTATCGAACTCAACGTACAACACAATTTCGATCGTTTAACAGAAAGTTTTGATGTTTTGGATACCATTCTGATTCCGGTGGGAGATTATTGGGACAACCGAATGGAAGTTCAATTCAACACTTACAGCGGACGAAAAGTGTATGCAAGTGTTGAGGCTAGCAGCGGAGAATTTTATACCGGAAGAAGAAATCAATTGGAAACCAGTTTATACTGGAACGCCAATAAACATTGGAATTTATCAGCAAATTGGGCAAAGAACTATTTGTATATGCCTCAAGGCGATGCTATAGCAACTGAGATTAGCGCACGCGTTTCCTATGCTTACAATCCGAAATTGAATGGAGGTTTGTTTGGTCAATGGAATAGCGAAGACGAGCAAGTGTTATTGAATTTCCGTTTCAATTGGATTCCAAAAATTGGTTCCGATTTTTACTTTATTGTAAATCAAGAGCTCTCCACAGCCAACAATAAAATTGCCTTGCTAAATACTACCGTAATGGCAAAATTTGTTTGGAGATTCGCTATTTAATTTGAAAATAAAGTGATGTGCTGATTTGCTGAGGAGATAAATCGGTACTAAAAAGGTTCATTTATAATGAACACATTTTCTCTTTTGCCTATTCGCAAATTAAAAAAGCCCCAAACGCTTGCGCATTTGAGGCTTTTTCAATCGTATTATTTAGCTTACACTTTCTCTCCAGAAAGTATTTTAGCTCCTAAAAATTCGCGATTCATACGAGCAATGTTCGAAACAGAAATTTCTTTTGGGCATTCCATTTCACAAGCATACGTATTGGTGCAGTTACCAAAACCAAGTTCATCCATTTTAGCTACCATTTTCTGAACGCGACGCTCTTTTTCAACTTTTCCTTGAGGTAACAAAGCAAACTGAGAAACTTTAGCAGAAACAAATAGCATAGCTGATGCATTTTTACAAGCAGCAACACAAGCACCACAACCAATACAAGAAGCGGCATCCATAGCTAAATCCGAAGCATATTTCGAAATCAATGTTGCATTTGCATCTGGAACTCCACCTGTTGAGGCGGAAGTATAACCTCCTGCTTGGATAATTTCATCAAAAGCAGAACGATCTACAACCAAATCTTTAATTACAGGAAATGGTTTTGCGCGCCAAGGCTCGATCGTAATGGTGTCGCCATCGCTAAACTTACGCATATGCAACTGACAAGTCGTTACAGCATCGTCTGGTCCGTGAGGCCGACCATTGATATACAAACTACACATTCCGCAGATTCCTTCTCTACAATCGTGGTCGAAACATACGGGTGATTCTATTTTATCCACCAAAGATTCGTTTAATACGTCTAGCATCTCAAGAAAAGAAGAATCTTTAGAAACTCCTTTTACCTCGTAATTTTTAAATCCCCCTTTGGCTTGGGCATTTTCCTGACGCCATATTTTTAATGTTAAATCCATTTTTCTTTCTTTTATTTATGTGAATGACGAAAATCTGCTTGAAGCAAACATTCTTTTAAATAAAATTCTACTTATAATTTCGGGTTTTTACTTCGATTGCTTCATACTTCAACTCTTCTTTATGAAGAACTGGTTTTTGACCATCGCCTTTAAATTCCCAAGCAGCAACATACATATAATCCGCATCGTTTCTCAAAGCTTCGCCTTCAGGAGTTTGGAATTCTTCGCGGAAGTGACCGCCACAACTTTCTTCTCGGTGAAGTGCATCATAAGCCATGAGCTCGCCCATATCAAAGAAATCGGCAATGCGTAATGCTTTTTCCAATTCAGGATTGAATTCTTCGTTAGAACCTGTTACGCGTAAATCTTTGTAAAATGCCTCACGGAGTTTTGGAATCTCAGCCAAAGCAAGTTCTAAACCTTCTTTGGTTCGAGCCATTCCAACATTATCCCACATGATTAAACCTAACTTCTTGTGGAAATAATCTGGTGACTTGCTTCCTTTAATATTCAGTAATTTTGCAATTCGATCTTTCACAGCTTTTTCAGCTTCGTCAAAAGCAGGAGTATTGGTAGGAATTGGTCCTGTACCAATTTCAGCAGCTAAATAATTTTGAATGGTATAAGGCAATACAAAATAGCCATCTGATAATCCTTGCATCAAAGCGGAAGCACCTAATCGGTTTGCTCCGTGATCAGAAAAGTTTGCTTCTCCTCCGGCAAACAAACCCGGAACGGTTGTTTGCAATTCATAATCTACCCAAGTACCACCCATTGTATAGTGAATGGCAGGATAAATCATCATGGGTGTTTCGTATGGATTTTCATCTACAATCTTTTCATACATCTGGAAAAGATTTCCGTATCGAGCTTTAATTACATCCGCACCTAAGCGTTTTATCGCGGCAGCAAAATCTAAATAAACAGCCAAACCTGTTCCAACACCAAATCCCGCATCGCAACGTTCTTTAGCTGCTCTTGAAGCCACATCGCGTGGAACTAGGTTTCCGAAAGCAGGGTATCTTCTTTCCAAATAATAATCGCGATCTTCTTCTTTCAAATCTTTCGGACTCATTTTTCCGGCACGAATTGCTTCGGCATCTTCTTTCTTTCTAGGAACCCAAATTCGTCCGTCGTTACGCAAACTTTCGCTCATCAAAGTTAATTTTGATTGGAAGTCGCCATGAACAGGAATACACGTTGGGTGAATTTGAACAAATGCCGGATTTCCGAAAAACGCACCGCGTTTCCAAGAACGTATGGCCGCTCCACCATTGGATGACATGGCATTGGTAGAAAGGAAAAATACATTTCCGTAACCACCAGTAGCAATTACCACGGCATGAGCAGAATGGCGTTCGATTTGTCCGGTAACAATATTTCGTGTAATGATTCCGCGTGCTTTTCCATCTACAACAACAAGGTCTAACATCTCGTGACGGTTGTACATTTTTACGGAACCTTTATTAATTTCTTTACTTAAAGCACCATATGCGCCTAATAACAATTGTTGTCCGGTTTGACCGCGCGCATAGAATGTTCGCGAAACTTGTGCCCCACCAAAAGAACGATTATCTAAATAACCGCTGTATTCGCGAGCAAAAGGAACACCTTGAGCCACACATTGATCAATGATATCGTTACTAACTTCTGCCAAACGATACACATTGGCTTCGCGAGCGCGATAATCGCCTCCTTTGATTGTATCGTAAAATAAACGATAAATGGAGTCGCCATCACCTGGATAATTTTTCGCCGCGTTGATACCTCCTTGTGCCGCAATACTGTGCGCACGACGAGGACTATCTTGAATACAGAAATTCTTTACATTGAAACCTAGCTCACCAAACGAGGCTGCAGCAGCACCGCCTGCTAATCCGGTTCCTACAACGATAATATCAATTTTTCTTTTATTGGAAGGGTTCACCAAATTTTGGTGCGCTTTATAATTGGACCACTTTTCAGCTACTGGGCCTTGTGGTATTTTTGAATTTAATTTTGTCATTTTAATTCTTTTTTAGGGATTACCAAATTGTTTTTAGTGCATTATCATGAAATACAAGGGGATGATAATAAATCCCAAAGGAACAACGATTGCATATATCAGTCCGACTGTTTTAATGCAAGGTGTATATTTTGGATGTTCCCAACCTAAAGTTTGAAATGCCGATTGGAAAGCATGATTTAGGTGAAAACCTAAAAAGATAAAAGCGATGATATAAATAACCGAATAAACTGGTTGTGTGCTAAATAAATCAACCGCCACATTGTAAAACTCTGGATGACCATGTGCATCTACAAAAGGGGTGGTATTCAATCCTAATTTCATGAAATAAAATTGATACATGTGCATGGCCAAAAACAAGAAAACCAAAACTCCTGTATGAATCATATACTGAGAAGAAATGGTGGTTTTTGTTTTGCTGCCCGATTTATAGGCAATGCTACCGCGAGACGACCAGTTTTGAAACTGAACAATCAGACCGTAGATAATATGAATGATAAATCCACCGAAAAGAAACACTTCCATCACTTTAATAACAGGGTTGGTTGCCATAAAGCCGGCAAGTAGTTCAAAGATCTCTTGGTGATTTTCTGTTAGCGGCATTAAAAACAAATTGATGCCCAAATGGACAAGCAAAAAGATAATTAAAAACAAGCCAGCTAACGACATGATTACTTTTTTCGTAATCGATGATAAGGTTCTTTGCTTACTCATAATGTAATTTTATTAGTATAAGGTATTTGATTTTTTTGATAAATAATTCTGTATTTTTGTTCGAAGTAAAACACAAATGTAAGATTAAAATCTGTTTTAAATCCCGCATAAATAAGGATTTCAATAATTTGTAACTATTATAAATAAAGCTGTTTTAAGATGAGATACCACAAAATTGATAATCAATTTTTTACCCAAAACAGGGCGGAATTTTCCGAAAAGATGAAAGAAAAATCAGTTGCGGTTTTTGTTTCTAATGATGAACATCCAAGAAATGGAGATCAATTTTTTCCGTATCGACAATCTTCGGACTTTTTCTATTTAACGGGTATCGATCAAGAAAAATCCCTTTTATTACTTGCTCCGGATTGTCCAAACCCAAAACTTAGAGAAGTGCTTTTTGTTTTTAAAACGAATGAAATCATTGCCATTTGGAACGGACATAAATACACCAAAGAAGAAGCAAGCGAACTTTCGGGAATTGAAAGAGTTGAGTGGTTAGATTCTTTTGAAATGATATTAAACGAAGCCACATCTTTTGCTGAAAACATCTATTTAAACACCTATGAATACCCCAAATATTCAACGGAAGTTATTTCGAGAGAAAATCGGTTTACATCGCAAATCAAGCAACAATTTCCTTTGCATGTTTTGGAGCGTTCGGCGCCCATTTTATACGCCATGCGTATGATTAAAAAACCTACGGAAATAGAACTTTTAAAAGAAGCCTGCGAAATTACAAACAAAGCTTTCAGAAGAACTTTGACCTTTGTTAAACCAGGGGTGATGGAATTTGAAGTGCAGGCAGAAATTGAGCATGAATTCACAATCAATCGTGCCAATGGACATGGCTATTATCCAATCATCGCTTCCGGTAAAAACGCCTGTGTTTTGCATTATATTGAAAATGATAAAGAATGTAAAAACGGCGATTTTTTGCTCTTTGATTTTGGTGCAGAATATGCCAATTACAGCGCGGATATGTCGAGAAGCATTCCGGTAAACGGAAAATTTACAGAGCGACAAAAAGCGGTTTATCAAGCCGTTTTACGCACCCTCAATAAACTTACAGAAGCCATGGTTGTTGGCGTTTCGTTAGATGATTTAGACAAACTATCGAAAAAACTTAGCGAGAAGGAATTGATTGATTTAGGTTTATTGGATGCCGAAGAAGTAAAAAATCAAGACCCAAAAAATCCGCTTTTTATGAAGTATTTTATGCATGGCGTAAATCACCATTTGGGATTGGATGTACACGATGTTGGAAATCGGCATACACCGCTAACTGCCGGAATGGTTCTAACCTGCGAACCGGGAATCTATATCCAAGAGGAAAATTTAGGAATCCGATTAGAAAACGACATCTTGATCACAGAAAATGGTCCTGTAAATTTAATGACAAATATTCCGATTGAAATTGAAGAAATTGAAAGGTTGATGTGCTAATGTGCTGATTTGTCAATGTGTTTTTGTATGATTAGATGCCTATTTTAAAGCGCTATTTACAATAGCACATCATCCAATTAACGAATGGTCACAATTCAATTATCGAGTCCTACTGCCAAAACAGCTTTATTTATCCGCTTTGCGAAAAATGGTCCTTCGTAAATAAATCCGGTATAAACCTGCACTAAACTTGCTCCCGCTTGTAGTTTTTCAATCGCATCTTGAGCTGTAAAAACACCACCAACAGCAATGATTGGAAAAGCGCCATTTGATTTGTTGTGCAGATAAGAAATTACTTCTGTCGATCTTTTACTAAGTGGTTTTCCGCTCAAACCACCATTGGCAATGGCTTTTACCTTTTCTTCATCGGTTTTTAAACCTTGGCGACTAACACTGGTATTCGCAGCAATCACACCATGAATTTGAGTTTTTGCAATGACGGCAATTACTTCATCGAGCTGTTTTTGATTCAAATCGGGCGAAACCTTCAATAAAACTGGCTTCATTTTTGCCTTCGTTTTATTTCTTTCCATCACGGCAAACAAGATTTCTTCGAGGTACTCTTGATCTTGAAGCTCGTGTAAATCACTGATATTCGGACAACTCACATTGACCACAAAATAATCTACCACATGGTACAAACCTTCAAAAACAGTTACATAATCGTCCACCGCTTTTTCGTTGGGAGTAAGTGTGTTTTTTCCTAAATTTCCACCAATGATGGATTTTGTTTTGCGTTTTTTAAGGTTTTCGGCGGCAGCCAAAACCCCTTTGTTATTAAATCCCATCCGATTAATTAATGCTTGATCTTTTGGCAATCGGAATAAACGTGGTTTTTGGTTTCCGGGTTGAGCTTTTGGTGTTACTGTTCCTATTTCGATGTGACCAAAACCCAAATAGCTAAGCTCATTAAACATGGATGCATTTTTATCAAAACCAGCCGCTATTCCAACCGGATTTTCAAATTCCAAACCAAAAACCGTTCTTTTTAATCGCGGATCTCGGACCGAAAAAAAACTTTCCGACAAGCGTTTCATGCCGGGGATTTTAAAAAGAGTGATCAACCAAAACTGGACAAAGTGATGAATATCTTCCGCATAAAACTTAAATAGAATGGGTCGAATGAGTAGTTTATACATACCTCTGGGATATAAAAAAAGCCCGAAAATCGAGCTTAAAAAAATTTATTCGTTCACTTCTTTATCGGAATCGCCACCGACGGATTCATCTTCCTCAACAAGATCAATAAGTCCTTTTGATTGAAGCAGATTGTACCACTGTACCATCTTTTTTATATCTGAAGCATAAACACGATCGCGATCGTATTCAGACAAAACGCTTTCAAAAAAAGCAACCAATTCTTTGGCGCTCGACTTATGACTTAATGCTTGTTGCTGATTGCAAATATTATACATCGAATGAAAGATTTGCTTCAATGGCACATCGTCGATTTCTGTAAAAACACTAATCTCTTCAAGAGAACTAATCCGCTCATGAGAAAAAGCAGGAATTCGTTTTCCATCGAGCAATGATTCAACTAAAACACCATTTTTTGTTTGCGAAACCATTTGATACAATCCGGGTTTTCCGGCAATTGATAAAATTTTACTTAAGTCCATAAACTTGCTTTAAATATTCACTGCAAAAATAACAAAATTCTACTTGCTCCAATAGTCATTCTCTGCCAAAGGCGATTTCTCTTTTTGCGTAGTCTGTTCTATTAAAAATAAATTAAATTTGTGCTTAAATTAATGCACTTATGAAACGGCGAACACTCTTATTTGCCTTCTTCGATGTTTTTATTGTCTTTATTGCCTTTCTAGTAGCCGCCTACTTTAAAACGGGAAAAGAAAAAGCTATCTTTAACTACTATTGGGGCCCTTTTCTCATCTTTGTAAGCGTATGGATTCTCTCTTCAATCCTGTTCAAAAAGTATGAAGTTTCAACGCTGAGGCGCAAAGGGCAAGGAATTTTCAATATCATCAAGAGTAATCTATTTGTCTTATTTACAATCACTTTTGTTATCTTTTTTGCATCGCTAAGCTATTCCAGATTAATGATTGTAGTAACGGTTGCTGTTGCTACTGTTATCGAAGGCGTTGTTTCTTATTTCTATTTGCTTGATAAAGATTTAAGCAGTAGCATGAACCAACTGAAGCATTGGGAAGTACGACAGGAAAAGAAAGATCAACATAAATTTGGTAAAGAATTCCCTGTTTACGATAGCGAGACTTCTAAAGGCACGTTTTACGAAAGTCTTAAAAAACTCATTATAGAAGAAATCGGCACGAAAGCTTTTCAACTAATAAAATCTCACGTCCCTTTGAGTCAGGAAGATACGTTGCTCATTTCCACAACAACCAAATTTAACATCACCAACCAACCTAAAGAAACCTACAAATACATTGTTAATCTAAAGAGAATCAACGACATTCAATACATTAACAAATTCTTTGAAGCAGTTAATGCGAAGTTAGAAATTGGTGGAATTTACATCAACAATGTGGAGACCTACACTGATCGCAAAAACCGACTTCTAAAAAAATATCCTCCGGTACTCAATTATATTTACTATTTCTTCGATTTTATTGTCAAACGGATCATGCCCAAAACCATCTTGACAAAAAAAATCTACTTCATAATTACTGGAGGAAGAAACCGGGTGATGTCGCGTGCAGAAACGCTAGGCAGATTGTATAGTTGTGGTTTCGAGGTTATTGAAGATAAATACATCAATCAACAGTATTTTTTTGTTGCTCGAAAGATTGACGATCCCGTTTTTGATGCGAACCCTACTTATGGTCCTTTAATCAAACTTCGTCGATATGGGAAAAACGGAAAAATTATCGGCGTTTATAAAATGAGAACCATGCATCCGTTTTCGGAGTATTTGCAAGCTTATATTTACGAAAAAAATGATCTTGAAGAAGGCGGAAAGTTCAAAGGCGATTTTAGAGTAACTTCTGCAGGTAAGATCATGCGCAAGTTTTGGATTGATGAATTACCGATGTTTATTAATCTGTTTAAAGGCGAAATGAAATTAGTTGGCGTGCGGCCCTTAAGTCAACACTATTTTAATTTATACAGCGAAGAATTGAAAGAAAAGCGTCTGCTATTTAAACCCGGATTAATCCCTCCATTTTATGTGGATATGCCTAAAACGCTCGATGAAATAATGGATTCTGAATCCCGTTACTTAGATGCTTATCAGAAGCACCCGTTTCGTACAGACTTCCGCTATTTCTTTAAAGCAATCTACAATATACTTATTAAAAAAGCACGAAGCAATTAACATGGTGCGCCAATTACTCTCATACAAAACTTTACTGAAAGCCTCTTTTTGGCTTTGGCTTTTATTAATTGTGATTGTTTCTTCTTTGCCCAATGTGCCCACTCAAGAAATAAACTTGTGGGATGAACCTTTTCGCTTGGATTACTTAGAACATTTTGGAGTTTTTGCCATTCTACAAGGAATTTTTGTGCTTTGGAAAGCCGATGAAAACGGATTTTTTCATTTGAGAAATCACCTTATATTTGTTGGGGGACTAATCTTATTTGCCGTAATTGATGAATTGCATCAACTTTGGATTCCCGGGCGATCCTATAATTCCTTGGATTTAATGTATAATCTGATTGGGAGTTTTGCCGGAATTTTTGTAACAAAATATGGACTAAAAAGAGTGATTACTTCGTTCAAAAACTAAAATGATTCAATTCAAAATTATAAAATATCGCCTCGATAAAAACTGGGATAATTTTGTCCAGCAGCATGCTCGTGGAAATATTTTTCAAAGCAACCAAATTTTTGAATTGTATAACAGAACAAGCGATTTTACACCTTATTATTGCGTGGCAACCAGTGAGCCAAACGGAAAAATAATTGGCGGTTTTCTTTTCGTCATCCAAAAAACGCCTGTTCCTGTTGTTGGAAAATGGTTACGAAGAAGTTTAATAATTGGCGGACCACTTCTTCCGCAAAAAGGAGCAAAAGTGTTTCAAGGCTTAATGCAAACCTATTCATCATTTGCAAAAAAACGCTCTATCTATTCCGAAATTCGGAACTTGCATTCTTGGAGCCATTTTGTTGATGAGTTTCGCGAAAGCGGATTTAAATACACGCCTCACCTAAACTATTTTGTTCCACTCAAAAACGAAGATTTAGTCCCAAAACTTTCTAAAAGCAAAGTAAGACAAGTAAAAAAAGGCTTGGAAAGAGGAGCCGAAATTATCGAAAACCCAAGTCTTGAGCAAGTCGAAGATTTTTATCAAATCCTTAAAAACCTCTACAATAAACGTATTAAAAAACCGCTTCCTTCTTGGTCTTTTTTTAAATCCTTTTATGAATTACAACAAACAGAAACCATAGGAAATTATAAACTTGTGAGTTATAATACAAAAATCATTGGTGGAATTATGCTTCCTGTTTACAACGACAAAACTGTTTATGAATGGTATGTTGCCGGAAACGACCATGACTATAAAGAATTATACCCATCTGTGTTAGCAACTTGGGCAGGTTTAAAATTTGCCAAAGAAAACGGATTCTCAAGTTTCGATTTTATGGGAGCAGGATTTCCAAATATTCCTTACGGAGTGAGAGACTTTAAATCCAAATTTGGCGGACAACTTGTAAATTACGGACGATTTCGGAAAATTCATTTCAAAAGTGTTTACTATCTTGCACAAGGAATATATTCGCTTATCAAAAAAATCAGCTAACCCAATCTTAAAAGCAAAACCTATGAAAAGCAAATATTTAATCAGCCTACTATTTAGTCTAATTGTCTTTTGGGCAAATAGTCAAGTAGTGTACGAACATATCAGCAATAAAAATATTTATGCTTTTCTGGATGAAATGGCAAGTGAACAAATCATTGTTATCAATACGGCTGTAAAACCATTTTCCAGAACTTTTATTGCACAAAAACTGAATGAGATTGCAGCTTCTAAAAGCACACTGAACAATCGTCAATCAAAAGAACTTGCATTTTATCAGACTGCATACATGCTCGAAGAAGAACAAAATCTTCATCTCAATACTAAATTCAATTTGCTAAAAAATTCAAACGGTTTTGGCACTGGATTAAATCCGTTTGGCGGTTTTTATAAAGATGATTTATTCCGTTTTCAAGCTCAACCGCTTTATTCCTATTCCATGATTCGCAACGACAATGGAACAGAGAGTTACAGCTATGGAGGTTTGCAAGCACATGCTTATGTGGGTGAACATTGGGGCTTTTATGCCAGCTTACGCGATAATCACACAAGTATTCGTTTGGGAAATCCGGAATATTTAACCCTTTTTGAAGGTGGAAATTACAAATCAAGCGAAAACGGAGGCGTGGACTGGAGCGAAATGCGTGGAGGCGCTGTATATAGTTGGGATTGGGGAAGCATCGGCCTCATCAAAGATCATTTTGAATGGGGAAACAACCAGCATGGAGCCAATATTTTTGGTGGACAACAACCCTCTTATGCACATATTTCAATCAAATTAAAACCTGCCAAATGGCTGGAATTTAATTACATTCACGGTTGGTTGGTTTCCGAAGTGGTGGATAGTGCGCGTTCTTATTGGGATGATAGTCGATTCCGTTCTGTTTTCCGTCCAAAATGGATTTCAGCAAATCTTTTTTCCGTAACTCCTTTTGATTGGCTAAATGTTTCCATCGGAAATTCAATCATCTATAGCGACCGCGATAATCCAGGATTTTGGATTCCATTGTTTATTTACAAATCGGTTGACCACACTTACAATGCAACAGACAGTTACGGGCAAGCAGGTCAAAACTCCCAGTTATTTGGAGATATTTCTATTCGTTTAGTTAAACATCTGCATGTTTACGCAAGTCTTTTTTCAGATGAAATTAAATTCTCACGGATGACAGATCCTACGGTTCACAACTTTTTTAGTTGGAAAGGTGGATTTCAAGTAAGCAATTTTCCCTTCAAAAATATCAGTATAAACGCCGAATACACCCGCACCTTGCCCGGTCCTTATCAACATCCTATCGAAACAACAACTTACGCATCTAACAAATACAATCTTGGTCATTATTTGGGCGATAACGCCGAAGAACTTTATTTCAAATTGGTTTTCAAACCAATTCGAGGTTTACATATTAAAGCAGAAGCTTTTATTGCTAAACACGGACCCAATGTGCTTTATGACGACAATGCTACGGTAATAATTAGCACCCCTTTTATGGAAAGTATTGCCTGGAAAAATCAAACATATGCTCTTGATATTCGCTACGAAGTAGTAAGCAATGTATATGTTTACGCAACAGCAAGCAAAAGTTCCATTACCGGAGATGCTACCTTAGTTTCACTTTGGACTCCAGCCTATTATCAGGGCGATCAGCTGACGCTTTCTGCAGGTTTTCATGTTGGATTTTAGATGCATATTCACGTTTATTCAACTTACAAAGAAGTTACGGAGAATCAGTTAAGCAATTCCGTTTCAGTTGTTATTGATGTGCTAAGAGCCACTACCGTGATAACTACAGCTCTTTCGAAGGGTGCATTATGTGTAAAAACAACAGCCACCATCGAAGATGCATTGCATCAAAAAACAATTCAGCCGCATTTACTACTTGGTGGCGAGCGCAATGCATTTAAAGTACCCGGATTTGATTTTGCTAATTCGCCATTGGAATATACAGAAAATTATGTAAGGGATAAAATAATCTTGCTTTGCACAACCAACGGAACGCAAGCAATTCAGAGAGCACATAAAGCCAATATTTTAATGGCAGCATCCTTTTTAAATTTAAACAGCATCGCTGATGAACTAATACAAATCGACCAAGATGTTCATTTAATTTGCTCGGGCACCAATGGAGCGTTTTCGCTAGATGACGCTTTATGTGCAGGATTGTTAATACACGAATTAAGGAAAAATCATTCCATTACAACAAACGCTTTGGGCAAGTTCATGTGCTTGCCTTTTGCAAACGACACCTATTCTTTAGCGAATCTCTTGCAATCAACAAAACATGCAAAAACCCTGATAAAAAAGGGATTAGAAGCTGATATTCAAGCCTGCTTAGAAATTAATTCCAGCAATGCTGTTCCTATCTGGAAGAATGACGGCTTCGTAAATCAGTATAAATAAAAGCTTTTAAAACAGCGAAAATATTTTTTTAAAAAGATTTGTCAGAAATAAAAAAGCTGTATATTTGCAACCGCTAAGGCGATAAGCTAAACGCAAAGTTATTATTTTATGGGAGCTTAGCTCAGTTGGTTCAGAGCATCTGCCTTACAAGCAGAGGGTCGCTGGTTCGAACCCAGCAGTTCCCACAACAGGAAAGCCGCTTTTTGAGCGGCTTTTTTTAT
>JAFGAK010000180.1 GCA_016933745.1 Bacteroidales bacterium | reverse complement strand
GGCGTGTTGGAAAATAGAGGAATGAGCGCCGGAGATGGTCGGAATTTAGGCATCGACGATTTTAATATGAGCGTTTATGCACCAATAGCCACTGCGCTTTTACGTTTCGACGATCGATCTGTGATCAGCAAAGCCAGTTTAAAATCTGGTAATGAATCAAATAATAATAATTCTGCAAACCGCAATCAACTCGATAAAATTGTGGTCCAAGTAAAATCAGCAGAACAACTTCAGGCAACTGCTTCGGTATTGCAGCGAATGCTCGAACGAAGACACAATGGAGCCAAAGACTTTAGGGTGATTGTTCCTGAATTGCTTTTAAAACAAGAGCAAAAAACCCGCGATATTTTTAATATTGTGTTGGGTGCAATTGCCAGTATTTCCTTAATCGTCGGTGGAATAGGAATTATGAATATCATGCTTGCATCAGTCATGGAACGAATTCGCGAAATTGGTGTTCGACGAGCCATTGGAGCCACGCAGTCTGACGTCATTCTTCAATTTCTTACCGAAGCTACTTTGATTTCTGTGCTGGGTGGTATTATTGGAATCTTACTCGGATTAATTATTGCCTATTTAATTACCGAAGTAACCGGTATCTTAACCATTGTTTCCGGTTTTTCTGTGTTAATATCCTTTGGCGTTTCAGCCGGTATTGGTGTTTTATTTGGATATATGCCTGCTAAAAAAGCAGCATTACAAGATCCAGTTACCTCTTTGCGTCACGAATAAAAAGCTACAATCATGAAAAAAAATAGTTATATATACTTGATTCTGATCAGTATTTTAGTGCCTATTCACTCAATGGCTCAAGTGCGCAATCTTACGCTACAGGATGTGATTGAAATAGCGAAAGATCAATCGCCAGATGCTTTGAAAGCAAAACATCAGCTTCGTGCTAGCTATTGGGAATTTAAAACGTATCGTCGAAGTTTATTACCTAGTTTAAGCTTCGATGGAACCATTCCTTCGCTTAGTAGAGCTTTCAAAGTAATCACCGATCAAACTACCGGAGCCGAAGGTTATGTTAACCAAAGTTATGTTTCTTATTCAGGAAATCTACGCCTTAATAAGGTAGTTGGGTTTACTGGTGGCGAAGTGTTTTTAACTTCCGGATTGCAACGCATTGATAACTTTTACGATACAAGCACTACTCTTAATTATTTGTCAACGCCTGTTAATTTGGGTTTCCGTCAGCCTTTGTTTAATTACAATCCATATAAATGGAACAAACAAATAGAACCTATTAAATATAATGTGGCGAAAAAGAATTATTTGGAAACAGTGGAGCAAGTTGCTTTAACGGCCGTAAATTACTTTTTCAATTTATTATCTGCCCAAGTAAATATGCGTGTTGCTGAAATCAATGTATCGAATTACGATACTTTGTATAAAATTGC
>JAFGAK010000179.1 GCA_016933745.1 Bacteroidales bacterium | reverse complement strand
TACTACCTCCGAAATTATTGAAAAGGAACATACGGCCAAAGTGATTTATACCAGTCATGTGCATTCGCCTTATACCATTAAAGAACTGAGTTACGAAATATCTGACGACAGCATCAGTGCGTTGATTATGGCCGAAAAAGAACATTCGTTGATTCAAATTGGTGCCAACTACCAGCTCGATGTGTTGAAAAACGAACGTACACGCATTGACGGGATTTTGAAAAACAAAGGCTATTTCTATTTCAACCCCGATTATTTACTTTTCAAAGCCGATACATCTGTAACCGATCGAACGGTTTCGTTCCATCTCACTTTAAAGGACAGTATCCCACAAAACGCCTTAACCGTTTATCGCATCAACCAAGTAACCATCAATCAAAATTATTCGTTGAATGAGCGGCTTGCGCGCAATTCGGCAAATTCGTTCATGGTCGATGATTTTGAATTCGTTGGTAATGAGGCCCGAATGAAAGTGAAACCCAAAGTGATAACCCGTTCGGTTTACTTGCGGAAAGGTGAAATATTTTCGCGATTACAATATACAACCACCCTAAACAGGTTAATGTCGATAGGTTATTTTAAATTGGTGCAGATCAGCTTTTCGGAACCGTCCGACTCTGTTTCAGGCTTGTTGGATGCTACCATCTTATTGACACCCAAGACAAAATACTCTTTCCGAACAGAGCTTGACGTGATTTCAAAATCGAACAATTTTGCCGGTCCACGATTGAATGTAAGCATTACCAACCGAAATGCTTTTAGGGGGGCCGAATTGCTGAAACTGAACCTGGCCGGCACTTACGAGGCTCAACTGGGTCAAAACCAAGAAAATTTATATACCTATTCATACAATCCACAGGCGGAACTTACCTTTCCAAATTTCTTGGTGCCTTTCAAATTAAAGAAGATGAACAGCATCTATCTTCCCAAGACCCACTTTTTACTCTCGTACAATTTTTTAAAGAAGGTTAGCTATTTCAATATGAGCACTTTCGAATTTATTTACGGATACCGCTGGAAAAAAGACATCAGAAAAGAACACGAACTGAACCCGATCGACATCAGCTATTCATCAATCAGAAATAAATCGACCGTATTTACTGAATTGCTGGAGTCGAACCCGTTTTTGAAAAAGAGCTACGAGGAGCAATTTGTTGCCGGTGGTAACTATTCGTTTACTTACAACGAGCAAATGCTTCAGGGGAAAAAAGTGCACACGTTTTTTCAGGTAAAAACTGAACTTGCAGGCAATGCACTTGCATTAGCAACAAGGGTTGGCGGCAATACTATTTCGGCCGAAAACCCGGCAATGGTAGCTGGTTCGGTGTTTTCACAATTTGGGAAACTAAGCGTTGACAGCAGGGTTTTTTTAAATCATAAAAACAGGAACAAAACGGCAATGCGGCTTTTTGCCGGTGTAGGCTTGCCATTTGGCAACTCATCGGTTTTACCTTATTCAAAGCAGTTTTTTAGTGGCGGGCCAAGCAGCATACGTGCATTCCAGATCAATTCGCTTGGGCCGGGCAATTATTTTCAGGACACTAACAAACAAGGTTTCTTGCAATTGGGAGGCGATGTTAAGCTGGAAATGAATGCCGAATACCGCTTCAATATTTTCAGCTATTTCAAAGGGGCTGTTTTTGTCGATGCCGGAAATGTATGGTTGCTCGAATCAAATCCTTCGTTAATCGGAACCCCGTTTTCTTTTTCCGAATTTACCAAGCAAATGGCTGTTGGAACAGGCTTTGGCTTGCGCATCGACGTTTCGTTCTTCGTTTTGAGGTTCGACTTGGCCATACCCTTGCGCAAACCTTGGATGGAAGAGAACCAACGCTGGGTTACCGATCAAATCGATTTCGGAAGTTCAGCATGGCGAAAAGACAACCTGTTGCTGAACGTGGCCATTGGGTACCCGTTCTAATTTGGAAATTGAACGTTGTTGGTGATTGCTAAATCATGCCTAATTCATATATTTGTAAAACAACTTTTTGCTAATTTGGAAAATCAAAATACCATAGAGAACAAACTAAGGAATCTGAAACCAACACTTTCAGATAAATATTCTGTTGAAAAAATTGGATATTTTGGTTCGTATTCTCGCAATGAGCAAACTGAAAAATCGGATTTAGACATTTTGGTGGAATTTCGTAATCCCATAGGATGGAGTTTTTTCGATTTGCAGGAATTACTTGAAGACGAATTGAAGTTAAAAGTAGATATCGTCTCAGTTAACGCATTAAAAGAACAATTAAAGGAGTCCATCATAAAACAAACCAGGTTTGTATGATTTCACCTAAAAGACGTTACGATTTTTATTTGGAAGACATCATGATCTCTTTCCTGAGGATCACAGAATATATTAATGGCATGGATTTCAGAACTTTCAAACAGAACTATATGGTTGTTGATGCTGTTGTTAGAAATTTTGAAATTATTGGTGAAGCATCGAAAAACATACCTGAAGCAATTCAAATAAAATATCCAGAAATACCTTGGAAAAAGATGTATGGTCTTCGCAACCTAATTTCGCATGAATATTTTGGTGTCGATTATGAGATGATTTGGGAAATTGCAACTGTAAACCTTCCAAAAAACATTGTCGATTTGCAAAAAATTATCAAAGAAGAATGTAATCAAAAAGAATAATCAAATTCACAATAAATACTCCTTGTGTGAATATTGCTCTTATGGTTCGTTTCATTAAAAAACAGGTCCAAAAGATCATTTTTATTTCTGTTCATGATTTTGTGTGCAAACACCTCAATCTGTGAATTTTGTAACAGCTCCCCAAATAAATGTAACGCTATTCTGCAATTCAAAGCCCACCTTTATACTGTGGAAATGTTTTCACAAATTAGAAAGAAAAATTATGAATACTACTGAATTAAGTGGAAACTGGAACGAACAAAAGGGCAAGCTCAAACAAAAATATGCTACCCTAACCGATAATGACCTGCTGTTTGCTGAAGGCAAAAAAGAAGAAATGCTTGGCCGGCTTCAAGTAAAATTGGGCAAGTCAAAAGAAGAATTACACAAAATCATTTCTGCGTTGTAATCAATTTTTGGGCGAAAATATAGACGAATGAAGACAAAATTACCTGTTGTTAAAATCGTTCCGAAAATCCGCGATGCAACCATTAAAATCAGTGAAAAAACGATTGTAAAAACGGAACAAGCCAACGAATTTTTAGTAGGTGTGGCCGATTTTTTTCTTTTTCTGGCACGAACAATCAGGGAAACATTCTCCCGAAACTTTGAGTTCAAAGAATTTCTGCGCCAGTGCCACCAAATCGGCTTTAAATCGCTGCCCCTTATTTCAATCACGGGTGCGATAATGGGTTTAGTATTGACCATACAAACGCGGCCGATACTCGATGGTTTTGGGGCAGTTAGTCTTTTGCCCAGCATGGTTGCCATTTCGCTGGTAAGGGAAATTGGACCGGTAATTACAGCTTTGATTTGTGCCGGCAAGGTTGGCTCGGGCATTGGTGCCGAACTGGGCTCTATGAAAGTGACCGAACAAATTGACGCCATGGAAGTTTCATCGACCAATCCGATGCGATTTTTGGTGGTAACCAGGGTTTTAGCCGCAACATTAATGATCCCCATATTGGTATTGTATGCCGATGCAATGGGAATTATGGGCAGCTGGCTTGGTGTAAACATCAAAGGTGAAGTGTCGTTTGTACTGTTTATTTCACAAGCATTCAGCGTATTCGAACTGATCGACTTTTTACCTGCCGTAGTTAAAACCTTCTTTTTTGGAGCTGTAATTGGTTTGGTTGGCAGCTATAAAGGCTACACAGCAGGACGCGGAACCGAGAGCGTGGGCGTTGCAGCCAACTCGGCAGTGGTACTGGCTTCGTTGTTGGTTATCATTGTCGATATGATTGCCGTTCAAATTACCGATATGCTGATATAGAGAAGACCGAAGTCGGAAGACCGAAGTCGGAAGACCGGAAACTATTGTCTAGATGATTACTGACCAATGACTTACTGGCTAATGACTTAATGACCATTGACTTAATGATTAACAAGAATGGAACAAATCAACAACATATCGAATGTTCAAATGGACGACAGCAAAACAGTTGTTGAAATAAAAAACCTACGCAAAAGTTTTGGCAAACAGGAGGTTCTTAAGGATGTTACGCTTCAGCTTTACAAGGGCGAGAACTTGGTCGTACTGGGTAAATCAGGCTCCGGAAAATCGGTGCTGATCAAGTGTATTGTACGTTTATTGGATCCCGACTATGGATCAATAAAGGTGCTTGGCGATGATGTAAGTTTTATAAAACGAAATGAGCTATCGAAATTGAGAATGAAAATTGGCTTCCTGTTTCAAAGCGGAGCCTTGTACGATTCAATGACTGTGAAAGAAAATCTCGAATTTCCCTTACGCCGAATTAAAAAGAAAATGACACAGAAATTAATGGACGAAAAAATAGCCGAAGTGCTCGAAAATGTTGGCTTATTGGATGCTTTGCACAAAATGCCATCGCAACTGTCGGGCGGAATGCGAAAACGCATCAGCTTGGCACGAACCATTATTGTCGATCCGCAAATTATGCTTTACGATGAACCTACCACCGGGCTCGACCCTGTAACCTCCGACGAAATAAGCCTGCTTATTAATCAGGTGCAAAAAAAATACAAAACTTCATCAATTATTATAACGCACGACATTGAATGTGCACGTGCTACTGCCGACCGTTTGGTGATGTTGCACGAGGGGGAAGTTTACAAAGATGGAAATATTGGAGATTATGAAAACTCCGACGATCCTTTCATTAAGTCATTCTTTAAAGGTTAAAAAAATGGAAACAAATAAACCCAAGTTCAAAGTACGCTTAGGCCTGTTCATAATAGGCGGAACAGCAATATTTCTAATTGCCCTTTTCATTATCGGAAAGCAAAAAAACTTGTTCGACCCGGTGTTCAAACTTACCGCTAATTTCCACAATGTTAGCGGTTTAGAGGTTGGAAGCAAAATTAGGTTCTCGGGAATAAATGTGGGCACAGTCGATAACATCGCTATAATTAACGACTCAACGGTACAAGTCGATTTGTTGATCAAGAGAAGTGTTCAACAATTCATAAAAGAAGATTGTCAGGCTGCAATTGGTTCTGCCGGTATAATTGGTGATAAAATAATGGTAATTACCCAAGGAACCAACGAAGCACCAATGGCTCGCGATGGTCAACATATTGAATCGAAAGAGCCCATTGAAACCGATGCCATTATAGCGAGTTTGGATAAATCGGCAGTGAGTGTTGAAACAATTACCGCTCAACTTGCCCAAGTAATGGTAAAAGTAAACAGCGGGCAAGGTACGCTTGGTCGGCTGCTCAACGATGAAACCATTGCACACGATTTGAGCGAATCGACCGTGAACCTGAAAAAAAGCTCAAAACAATTAACAGAAATACTTGTCGATATCAACAGCGGGCATGGTGCACTGGGCAAAGTAATCAGAGACCCCAACATGGCCAACGATTTGGCTGAAACCATGCTCAACCTTAAACATGGCTCGCAAGGCTTAGATGAAATTTTAGAAGCAGCCAAACATAATTTCTTGTTCAGGGGCTATTTCAACAATAAAGACAGCAAGGATGATAATGAAAACAGCCAAAGTAAATACATCTCCACCGAAAGAAACAGCCAACAAAATAACGACGAGCAATTAACCGAAAACATCGAACAGTTGACTTCGGGAGCGCAAATTGATATTGATTCACTAATAGTAAGCTTAAAAGTATCGGCTATCAATACCGAAATTATCACTGATGAACTTGTTGATATTATGTTGATGATCAAAAGTGGAAAAGGAACACTTGGCATGTTGGTACAGGATACCGTACTGGCTAATGTAATCAATCAAACCTTAATGAACCTGAAAAGCAGTAGTAAAGGTTTAGATGAGAATATGAATGCAGCAAAGGAAAATTTCTTATTCAAAGGCTACTTCGAAAGAAAGAGGAAAGATGCCGAAAAAAAGAAGGAAGACGAGCTGCTTGATAAATTAGAAGAAGAAAAAAAGTAAAAATGTTTAAATTATTATCTCATGAAAATTTTACTAATTGGATTTATCACATTCTCAATTTGGTCGGTAATTGCAAGCAATATTTATGTGTGCAAAATACTGGGTTTATGTGATGAGCCGCAAACAAACCAAATTGATGAATCGGAACTACTGTCAGAAGTAAACAATGCCGATTCATTAGAGATGTTATTGTTGAAGCAAGCAGCACTTGCCCCAAACGACATTAAAATCTATTTCGCATTTGATAAATCGGAATTTTATTCCGACTCAATAAGTGAAAATTATCTCAGTAAATCAATTGCCTACCTGAGTGAAAACAACCAAGCCAGTATCAATATTACCGGCCATACCGATGCCATTGGTACCGATGAATACAATCGGGCACTTGGCTACCGACGCGCTCAACGCATACAGCTTTTTTTCGAAAGCAATGGTGTGCCTTCATCTGCTATTATTGTTGAATCGAAGGGAGAAAAAAATCCTGCCGATGATAACAATTCAACAGCCGGAAGGGCCAATAACCGAAGAACAGAAATATCAATTAAAAACTAAAAATCATGAATACTTTAATTATTCTTTTTGCACAAACAAAAGGTGCAGCCATAGTCGAAATACTATTATTGTTAATGGTTGCCGCAATTATTGGTTACATAACTTCGTGGCTATATTTCAGATCGATTTATAAGAAGCGAATATTAGTTGTCGAATCTGAAAGACACGAATTTAATAACCGCATTATTAACCTAAATGCCGAAATAAGTAAGCTGAATAAAAATAACTGCGAAAATATTCAGGAAATTGAACAATTGGAATTGAAAGTCAATGCACTAAGAGAGCTTCATAAAGAGGCCGTTGGCGAAACCGACGAAATGAAATTGAAAAAGAACAAAGCCGAACAATTACTTTACAATAAGAATGAAGCGATAATTCAACTGATTCAAGGTAAGCATTTTCTCGATTACAATAGTTTTGGAACTGCAAACGAAGCCGAAAAGGACGACCTGAAAATGATAAGTGGAATTAGCCCTTTAATTGAAGAACAATTGAACGTTTTAGATATTTATACCTTCAGGCAAATCAGTAAATTCACTTATCGCGATATTGAAATAATTAACGATTCGATACAATATTTCACCGGAAGAATTGAGAAAGACGAATGGGTTATTCAAGCCAAAGAGCTTTTAAATAGTAAAGAACTTAGAATACAGTTGTTGGAGGAAATAAGGAAAAGAAAAGCGCTTATTCACTACAACCGTATTGGAATTGCTAAAATTGAAGAAGCCGACGACCTTACTATTATTAGCGGTATTGGCGGATGGATTAAAGAAAAACTGAATGCATTGGATATTTACACTTTCAAACAAATCAGCAATTTTACCAACCACGATGTGCAAATGGTTACCGAAGCCATTGAATTTTTCCCCGGACGTATTGAACGTGATGAATGGATTCAACAGGCCGGCGAACTTTTGCTTAAAGCAGGTAAAAAGTCTGTACTTCTAAAAAGTATCGAAGAAATGAAGGATAGGGTAAATTTCGAAAAGCTTGGCAAGGCCAACCTTCAACAGGCAAATAACCTAACCTTGATTAATGGAATTGGTATTTGGACAGAGGAAAAACTTAATAGTCTGGGCGTTTATACTTTTAAGCAAATTAGCAAACTTACACAGCTCGATGTGGAAATTATTGCCGAAGTCTTAAATATCTCAACTGATCGGATTGATAATTACAACTGGATCAGTCAGGCTGCTGCACTTTCAAACAGACAATACCATGGTGTAAAAATGTTCCCAAAAAATTGATATGCTTTATTTCCAAGTGTAAAATATGTAACAAACGCTTAGGCTTTTGTAACACTTTTAAACACAAATAGCATCACCTTTGATGCATTAAATGATATAAACATCAAAAAAAAATAAAATGAGTAATATTCTGTATGTCGTTGCGGTAGTGCTAATCATTCTTTGGGTTCTGGGCTTTTACGCATTGAATTTGGGAAATGTTGTACATGTTCTGTTAGTAATTGCCATAATCGCAATTTTATTACGGATAATAAGGGGGAACAAGGTATTATAATAATAAACACAATAATATAAAATAAATAAAATGAAAACAATAAAAAAAACAATGATGCTTTTAGTTGCCCTTACTTTTTTGGTAAGTGTTGGCTATTCTCAAAATAATTCAAACGATGCTAGAGAACAGTTTCAGCTAGGCGTAAAAATTGGCGCAAATTTATCGAATGTATATGATACCGATGGTGAAGATTTCACTGCCGATCCAAAGCTGGGTCTAGCTGGTGGCGTTTTTGTTTCTATACCCATTGTCTCATTTTTAGGCATTCAGCCCGAACTCCTCTTTTCACAAAAAGGGTACAAAGGTTCTGGCAGTATTCTCGGAAGCGAATACAAATACAGCTTTACCTCCAACTTTATCGATTTACCAATTTTTGTCGCAATAAAACCAACAAGTTCAATAATAATTCTGGCCGGACCTCAATTTTCATATTTATTAAAAGAAAAATATAAACTTGAAAATGAACTAATAAATATCGACGAAGAACAATTGTTTGATAATGATGATGTACGTAAAAATATATTGTGCCTGGTTGGCGGGTTCGATGTCAATTTTAATCACTTTGTTATTGGAGCAAGGGTTGGATTCGATCTTCAAAACAATAAGGGCGACGGTACATCAACTACTCCGCGATATAAGAATATTTGGAGCCAAGCAACTGTTGGATACAGGTTGTTCAATAATTAACAGGTGTAAAAATATAGTAAACATTGAAAATATTTATCAATAATATTAAAATAGAAAAAATGGAAAATTCAAATCAAGTAGGCAGCTTAATGGGTGGTTTAGTTTTAGGAGCATTGGTGGGTGCAGTACTTGGAGTTTTATTTGCCCCGCAAAAAGGAAGTAAAACCCGAAGCAACATTGCCGATGGTGCAAATGGAATTGCTAAAGATATTAAAAAGAAAATGAAAAAGGAGGCAAAAGCCATCCGCCGGAAAGCAAAAGATCTTGAGAATGCAGCGAAGGATAAGTTCGACGAAGCGAAAGATAAGTTCAACGAAGTGAAAGAAAGTGTAAATAAAAAAGCTGAAACTCATTAATCATATCAAAAAAAAAACGACCAATCGTGAAGATTAATCCAATCGGTTGTTCGTCTTTTTTTATCAAACAGAAATCATTAAAAACAAAAACGAATGAAACTAAAGCTGGAGAAAATCGAAGAATTAATTACAGACCTAAAGAGTTACACAAACTCTTCAATCAAGATTGTTAAACTCGAAACAGTTCAGCATACCTCGTCAATTATTGCAAATATGATAAGTGGCCTGGTTGTGGGAATGGTGATTTTTCTGTTTGTTCTTTTTTTAAGCCTTGGTATCTCTATATTCTTGTCTAATCTTTTTGATAGCTATTATCTGGGGTATGGTAGTGTTGCAGGGGTATATCTGTTAGTAGGTATTGTTTTTATTGTTGGACGAAAAAAGATACTGTTTAACCCAATACGTAATAAGATTATACACAGTATTTTTCAAAATCATGTAAATAATGAATAAAATGAGCAATAATCAAATATCGGGAAATGAATCATTGACACAGCAAATTTTGCAGATGAAAGCCGAAAGGGCAAAACTCGAGGAAGGGCTCAACCAATCGTTTGGCGAATTGACACATGTTTTCTTCGATCCTTCAGATACAACAAAAGAAAAACCTGACGAGGAAAAGGATGGTAAGCGAATTTTGATAAACTTCTCCAAAATTGCTTTGAATATGGGAACTGATTACATCATTGAACAAAGCTTCGGAAAACGAAAAAAATTCAGCGACTTTTTAACGTCAATTATGATTGAATTGGTTTCTATTCCATTAATTAATAAGGGCATATCAAAAATATTTGCCGGAATTGACCGCTCATTATTCGGAGAATATGGTAATGAATAATAGTTCGGTAATATTCTTTTAACTGCTGACAGTAAGTTATTTATGCTTTAAATTAATGTTGTCTTTTATCGCTGGTATTTAATGTATTAAAAGCAAGTCTATTGTCTCAAGTCTAAAATCTAACGATTTATTGATAATACGAGTTAGTAAATATTAAAAAATAAATGTGATGCAAACAAAAGCAAATTATTCAAAAAGAAATACCATTATAGCATTTGCAATAGTGTTGGTGGTAGTGGCATTTAGTTCATGCTCAACGAAAGTTATGTTTTTATC
>JAFGAK010000178.1 GCA_016933745.1 Bacteroidales bacterium | reverse complement strand
TCCTTGAGAAAGTATTCAAAACCAGTGTTGACATTAAGAGATGAAACAACTACACAATACGATTTTCTGAAGTACTTATTCGAGAATAGAGCTAGTTTGATGCCCGAAAATGTGGGATTTGTAATTCGTAAATCCTTTAAAGAATTTGCCGATAAACAATGTTTGGCTTTTGAAGATAAGCACTTGGAAGAGAAAGAGTTCGATTTTAGAATGATCATGAACGAATACCGCGACGGAATCCTTTTGTTTGATTTGATGGACAAGAAAGTATGGTCCAAAGCATCAGAAGATTCACTTGGATTGGAAAACTATTACAATCAAAATAAAAAGAAGTTTCAGTGGAAAAAACGAGCCGTTCTTTCTGTGTTTGAATTCAAGAGTCCGGAATATGCAGATAGTATTCAAAATATGCTTCTCCAAGGAAAAACAGATGAAGAAGTATTTGCCTATTTTGCATCAGACAGTTTGAAACAAGTTACGCTAAAAACAGAAAAAGTAGAGAAAGGGAGTAAAGCGGAGATCGATGCGTTGAAATGGAAAAAAGAGGCCGTTTATCTTCTAAATAACGAACAAGGAAAAGCTAAATCAGTAGTTGTGTTTAGAGATATTCTGCAACCTTCACAAAAAGATTTCAGCGAAACTCGAGGAATGGTCATTGCAAATTATCAAGATTTCTTGGAAAAGAAATGGATTGACGAGCTGAAAGCAAAATACCAAGTGCTTGTAAATAAAGACGTTTTAAAAGAACTTAAGAAGCGCAAAGATTAATGCAGAAATCAATACGATATAGTCTTTTGTTTTTAGCGCTTGCTATTTGGTCGTGCAAACCAAATGCAGTGGGCAAAGACGATGTTTTATTGGCTCGAGTTCAAGAGAAATATTTACGTTATTCAGATATTTCAAAATATGTTACACCCGGTTTAAGTTCTACTGATTCTTTGCAATTGGTTCAGAATTTTGTGAATGCCTGGGTTCGGAATGAAATATTGGTGCAGCATGCAGATCTGAATCTTCCGGATAGCTTGAAGGATTTTAAAAAGCAAATGGATGAATATCGAAATTCCTTATTGCTCTTTCAATTCAAAAAACTTTATGTGAGTCAAGAATTGGATACAATTACAAGCGATTCAACCATTGAACAGTATTACCAAGAACATTTAAGCGATTTTGAACTAAAAGAGAGTATTGTTCAATTCGACTTTGTTCAAATGGACGAAAATTCAAAAAAATTGGGAGAAGCACGCGAATTATTTCAGAATCTAGAAGATACAACCATCAACAGGTTGGAAGTGGAAAATTTTTGTATCACCTATGGAATAGATTATTTTACAGATAATGAGAAATGGATTCCGTTTAACGATCTGTTAGCACGAATTCCTATTACCACTTATAACAAGGCCGTATTCTTAAAAAACAATCGTTTCATCGAATTCAAAGACAAACCTTACGTGTATTTTCTGCATATCAAAGATTTTAAAGTGGCTGAAGAAATTTCTCCGCTTGAATTTGAACGCGACAAAATACGAAAGATCTTATTGAATCGCAGAAAAGTTATTTTAGTTGAAAATATGGAAAATGCACTTTTTGAACGTGCTTTCCAACAAAAGAATTTTGAGATTTATTAATTAAAACCGAGGCATTGAATTAATGTCTTAATTTTGGAACGCAATCAGCAAATATAAAATTAGAAAGATGAAAAAAACTTTTTCAGTTATCACCTTGAGTTTACTCCTTACTTTTTTTGCTTTTGGGCAAGAATCAGAACAAGAACCACAAACCGTACTAGATGAGGTAGTAGCTGTTGTTGGGAAGAATATTATTTTACAATCAGAAATAGAAACACAGTACTTACAATACCGTATGCAGGGCTTTATTGAAGGAAATATCAACGATTTGAAATGCAATATTTTAAAGGAACTGGTATTTCAAAAATTACTACTAAATCAAGCCGATATCGATAGTATTGTAGTGGGAGTGGGACAAGTTGAACAAGAGCTCGACCGTCGATTTCGCTATTATATTAACCAATTTGGAAGTCAGGAAAAATTAGAGGAATATTATCATAAACCTGTAGATCAGTTCAAAGAGGAAATGCGCGAAATTATTCAAGATCAAATTCTTCAACAGGAAGTACAAGCAGATATTACCAAAAATGTTACCATCACACCCAAAGAAATTAAGGCTTTTTACAAAGATATTCTGCAAGATAGCTTGCCCTTAATTAATACCGCATATAAAGTGGCTGAAATTGTAAGGAAACCACCCATTTCATCAGCAGAAAAGTTGGCTGTAAAAGGAAAATTGCACGATTTACGTACTCGAATTTTGAAAGGAGAAAGTTTTGCAACCTTAGCCATTCTTTATTCGGAAGACTTAGGTTCTGCAAAAAAAGGGGGTGAATTGGGAATGTATGGAAGAGGCGAATTATATCCCGAATTTGAATCCGTTGCCTATGGTTTGAAAGAAGGTGAAATTTCTGGTATCGTGGAAACAGAAGCCGGTTATCATATCATTCAAATGATTGAGCGTAAAGACGATTATATCAATTGTAGGCATATCTTAATGCGTCCTAAAATCTCGCCAGAGCAACTTCAAGAAGCTTCAAATTACCTTGATAGCGTGCGTGTTTTATTGGTGAACGATAGTCTTACTTTTGCGCAAGGTGCGTTAAAATTCTCTGAAAGTCAAAACCGTTTTAACAAAGGTTTAATTATCAATCCAACTACAGGAAACGCATTTTTTCAAGCCGAAGAATTAGATCCGAAAGTGTTTTATGTGATTGATAAATTGGAAGTTGGTGAAATATCTCAAGCCGTAAGTTTTATCACGGAAGAGAATCAAGAAGCATTCCGTTTGCTACGTTTGGAAGAAAAAATCCTTCCTCACAAAGCCAATATGACCCAAGATTATGATGTGATTCAAAAAGCTGCTATCAACAAGAAAAAACAGGAAGTGGTTGATAAATGGGTCATTGAGCGTGCTGCCAAAACCTATATTCATATCAGCGATAAATACAATACTTGTCCGTTTTTTGATAAGTGGCAATCTAAATAATTGCTAACTAGTTGCATGATTGATTTTGCGGCCTTACCTAGGGAAATTCCTGAATATTTTGAGATTCCAGCAATGATTCTATTGGCTGGTGGTGGACAAAATGTTGGAAAAACTTCTTTTGCATCCGCATTGATAAAGCATCTTAAAAATAAGGATAATCTGATTTACGGTTTGAAAATTACACCTCATTTTCATCAGCCAAATCCTAAAAACATTATTCTACAAACCGATTCTTTCCAAGTTACATTGGAAAAAGATTTGCATGGAAAAAAAGACAGTTCGCGCATGTTAAAGGCGGGTGCCGATGAAGTGTTTTTTGTACAAACAAAAACAGATCAAGCTTTGCCGGAAATCATGTCGTTTTTGTCTTCTATGGCAACCGAAAAAGTGATTTGGGTATGTGAATCAGGAGGTTTAAGAGCAGTCGTTAAGCCTGGTTTGTTTTTGTTTTTTATGCAAGCAAATCAGGATATTACTAAAGAATCTGCTCAAAAATGGATCCCATTGGCAGATAAATTGATTGAGTTTGATGGAGTAGATTTTGATTTCTCGGTGCAAACCATTCAAAAAACAGACTCAGGTTTCGAAATACGTTAAAACGACTCCGCAAGCCAATTCCATATCATTGTTTTTCCGTTTGGTGTCATTATCGATTCCGGATGAAATTGCAGCCCTTTCACATTGTATTCCACATGTCGGATTGCCATGATAACGCCCATTTCGCTTCGCGAGATAATTTCTAATTCGCTTGGAAAATTAGCTTCAGAAACGGCCCAACTATGATACAACCCAACAGAGAAATTCAATGGAATGTTTTTAAAGAGTAAATCGTTTTTCAGCACGGTGGTTTGCCGACTAATTCCATGTACTGGTTGTTCAAAATTATAAAGTTTTCCTCCAAATGCTTCTGCAATTGCATGATGACCCAAACAAACTCCCAAAATAGGTTTTGTTGCAGCATAATGCTTGATTAGTTGAGGCATAATTCCTGCGTCTCTTGGCAAACCCGGACCGGGCGAAAGCATGATTTTGTCGTATTTCTTTGCCTGCTCAATAGTCAGTTGATCGTTTTTGATCACGTCCAAATCAATGCCTCCAAACTGATCGATTAATTGTTTTAGATTGTAAGTAAAGGAATCGTAATTATCGAGTAAAAGCACTTTCATCGGCGGCAATTTTTATCTTTGCAATACTATAAAAATTATATCGATGATTTTGGATAAATTGCAAGCAATTGAAAAAATGAATCAGTTCGGAAAAGAACGAATTCCGTTTTTGTTTTTTTGCAATTTTGAAGCAACAGAAAACAGGATTTTGCCTCTCGACAACATCGACGAAAATGAAATTAACTATTGGGTTCGAGGGAAAACCAATGCGCCAATTAACCCAAAGGAAAAGAAGATCACTCCTTTGGAATTCTCAAAATCGCCTATTTCATTTACGGATTATGCCAAAGCATTTTCGATTGTAAAAAGAAATTTAGATTTCGGAAATACGTATTTGGTGAATTTAACGCAAGCAACACCAATTGCTATAAACAGAAATTTGCGGGATGTATTTTTTCAAGCAAATGCGCCCTATAAATTATGGGTGAAAGATCAATTTGTTGTTTTTTCGCCGGAGATATTTGTGCGTATTGAAAATGGGGAAATTGCCTCTTTTCCAATGAAAGGAACCATCGATGCCAAGTTACCCAATGCAGAAAAAGAACTTTTGAACGATCCGAAAGAAATTGCGGAACATAATACAATTGTTGATTTAATTCGCAATGATTTGAGTATGATTGCAAAGAACGTCCGTGTGGAGCGTTTTCGTTACATTGATAAACTTCAAACCAACCAAAAGGAATTATTGCAAGTAAGCTCCGAAATTGTTGGTGAGTTAGCATCTGATTTTATAGAAGAATTAGGAACACGTTTTTTTCAACTATTGCCGGCCGGTTCCATTAGTGGAGCCCCAAAAACAAAAACCATCGAAATTATAAAAGAAGCAGAACGCTATGAACGAGGGTTTTATACAGGCGTTTTTGGATTGTTCGACGGTCAAAAAATGGATAGTGCGGTCATGATTCGATTTATCGAAAATAAAAATGGAAAATTGATTTTTAAAAGTGGAGGAGGAATTACTACTTTTAGTCAGCCGGAAAAGGAATACCAAGAATTGATAGATAAAGTGTATGTCCCAATTTATTGAAACCATCCGAATTGTTGATGCAAAGATTAAATTGCTCGAGTATCACAACGAGCGTTTTAATTCCACTCGTCATTTGTTTTTTTGCACAAATCAAGAGCTAGATCTCGGAAATTCAATTCTCGTTCCAAAAGAATTCCAAAAAGGAGTAGTTAAATGCCGGATTATTTATGATTTGGAAATTCAAAAGATCGAATTTTCTTTCTATCAACCCCAAAATATAAAACATTTGAAAATGCTTCATGCGGATATTGATTATGCCTATAAATCGACTGATCGAGCCCAATTAAATCAGTTAAAAGAACAAGCTTCTCCTGCTGATGAGGTGTTGATTATTCGCAACGGACAGGTGAGCGATACTTCGTATAGCAATGTTTTGTTTCTCGAAAAAAACAAATGGTTTACACCGGATTCTCCTTTACTTGCAGGTGTTCAAAGAGAATATTTGCTCAACATCGGAAAAGTAGAAGAACGTAAAATCACCTTGGCAGATGTGGGTCGATATGAATCAATAATGCTGATTAACAGCATGTTGCCTTTCGGTGAATCCAGAGCAATTTCTGTTCGAAATATTCTCAAATAATCAATCAATAATGTCCAAAATCACTTGTCGATGAATTTAAAATTTAATATCCGTACAGTGCCGCAAATAGCCTCCACAAACAAGCGAATGCAAGAGTTGGCAGAGGAAAATCAATTACAATATGGCGATGTCCTGAGAGCTGTTAATCAAAACTTCGGAATCGGGCAGCAAGGAAATGCTTGGGAAAGTGAAGCCGGAAAAAATCTAACATTTAGTTTGTATCTCGAAGAACTTCCAATTCAAGCTTCACAAATTTTTCAATTGAATAAAATCATCAGTCTGGCCATGTTTGATTATCTGATTGCTCATTCAGTAGAAAATGTTAAAATAAAGTGGCCCAACGATCTTTATGTAGAGAATAAAAAAATTGCCGGAATGTTAACGCATAATCGTTTTTTTGGCAATCAGTTGAAAAGTAGCATTGTTGGAATTGGTCTCAATGTGAATCAAATGCATTTTTTGAGCGATGCTCCAAATCCTATTTCTTTAACTCAAATAACGAATCAAACGTATTCTGTTGAAGAAGAGTTACAGAAATTATTAAATGAAATAGCAAACCGGATGACTCAAATTGAAAATGAAACCAAGATCAATTCGGAGTATTTAGCACATGTTTACGGTTTTGATTCTTGGAGAAATTATAAAGACGAAAGCGGCACTTTTCAGGCGATTATAAAAGGTGTGGACGAATATGGTCGATTACAATTGGAGAAAAAAGATGGCGAAATTGCTACTTACGATATAAAAGCGATCGAATTCTTACTTTAGTTTCAAACGTTTATTGGTAACGTTCTTGCAAACGTTCAACTAAAATATCGACAAAATTTTGCAAAGGTTTTTTTGCCATCATGGCTAACATGGCATTCATATCGGCATTAAAAACCAAATAAACTTCAGAGTGATCAGCTTCTAGAGAAGTGATATACACATTCAAATCATAGCTAAACGGATTTTTTCCTTCCGAAATCATGACAATTTTTTCATTGGGAACATTCTTTCCAAACGCCATATTCAAATGCGCCATACCATCAATTGTAAATGCACAGGTAGTCATGGTTGAACTCCAATTAACTACTTTGCTTGGCATAAGCGATTGTAAGTTGTTAAAATCGCTCAAGAAATCAAAAATAGTTTGAGAAGAAGCGGAGATTTGTTTGGTAGCGCTGGTAATTGTTGTCATTGTTATTTTCCCCAATTGGCAGGATCTTTCCGCCATTTTTTTAGTGATATTAAATCTTTTTCTAGAATAAATTCGTCAGCTAAAGCTTGTTCAACCAAAGCGTTGTAATTAGACAAAGTAAGCATTTTGCATTTGGCAGCTTTAAACGCATCAATTGCTACATCAAAATTATAACTAAAGATGGCAATTAATCCTTTCACATCGCAGCCGGCGCTTCTTAAAGCTTCAACAGCTTTTAAGCTGCTTCCGCCAGTGGAAATAAGATCTTCAATCACCACAACACGCTGACCAGATTCCACCACGCCTTCTATTTGATTACTTAAACCATGTTCTTTTTGAGTTGATCTTACATAGGCAAATGGCAATCCAAGTTCTTGAGCAACTAAAGCTCCCATTCCGATGCCACCGGTAGCAACACCTGCAATTAAATCTACATCGCCAATTTCATCATTGATAGTTTTTACAAATTCCTGACGGATAAATGTTCGGATTTGCGGATATGACAAGGTAATTCGATTGTCGCAGTAAATTGGTGATTTCCATCCGGATGCCCAAG
The DNA here is from genome assembly GCA_016933745.1 of Bacteroidales bacterium. Lineage (GTDB taxonomy): Bacteria > Bacteroidota > Bacteroidia > Bacteroidales > UBA12170 > UBA12170. Next base: position 8,428 of record JAFGAK010000178.1, on the reverse strand, counting down.
TAAACGGTTTTTCCGGTCGAAGCTTAACCGCTCTCACCTGCATCAATAACTTCGCTATTTGCATAGCTACTTCGTTCGCGTTAATTGTATCTTTTTGCATGCTACGTAATTAAAGTGTTCTTTGTTAAATCCTGTTCTGCAAAAAAACAGCTATTTTTGGATCATATCTTTGTAAAGATATTTCTAAAAAAGGTTTTTAAATATGAACGAAGAACAGAATGTGCGTCTAAATCTATCACAAAAATATAAAGTTTTTTTCAACGATTACTGGATTTTGTTCGGAGATTTTAAACATTTTCAAGCCAATGAAAATGAGGGCTTTGAAAGAATAAATGACTCACCTGAGAATATTATCTCCGTAACAAATCAAATTAAATCGGGCAAATTTGATAGAAAATTGATTTTTACAGGGAAAAACAATCCTCGCATAGCATTTGATTTTTTCTGTAAGCAATTTAAGGTGCTCGAAGCTGCTGGTGGAATTGTGAGAAATTCGGATCATAAAATATTGATGATTAAACGTTTTGGAAAATGGGATTTTCCGAAAGGAAAAATTGAAAAGGATGAAACTAGCAGTGAAGCTGCTTTACGAGAAGTGGAAGAAGAAACATCTGTAAATAATTTGCAGATTCAGAGCGATGCGTTTGAAACGTTTCATTTATATCCATATGGAGGCAAATGGATTCTGAAAAAAACGTACTGGTATTCAATGAGCAGCAATTTTGGAGGATTATTAGTTCCGCAAACAGAAGAAGATATTGAAGAAGTACTTTGGATTCATCCAACAAAATTAAGTGAATATCTAAATGCTTCTTATGCCAGTTTAAGGCATTTAATCTTGCTATTTCAACTCCAAGGAGAATGAAAATTGGAAGATTTGTAAAAATCAATTAATCATTTACCTTTGTTCAAATGAGAATAGACATAATCCTTTTGGTTGCATTTTATATAATTGCCCCCGCATTGATTTTGATTGCGTGTAAGAAATTCCCTTTGCTAAATAAGTTGGGTTCCATTGCGTTGGCTTATATCCTCGGGATTTTACTAGGTCTTTCAAAACTTTTACCCGAAAATTTCTATGATGTTCAGGACATTTTAACCAGTGTAACGGTTCCTTTGGCCATTCCGCTTTTGCTGTTTCCATCGAAAATAAAAGATTGGTTTCGCTTGGCCGGACCAACATTCAAAGCTTTGTTGGTTGGTTTGTTTAGCGTGATGTTTACGGTAGCGCTTGGTTACCAGTTTTTTAAGCCGGAAGGCGATACGGAATTTTGGAAAATTGGTGGAATGTTGGTTGGCGTTTATACCGGTGGAACACCTAATTTGGCTTCTTTAAATGTGATGCTTGGAGTGAAGCCTTCTACCTATTTACTGGTTCATTCCTACGATCTAATCATTGGAGCATTTTATTTTCTGTTCTTAATTACGTTTGGTCAAAAATTCTTTGGATACTTTTTACCTGCATTTAAAAGTAATTTAAGTAGTAAGGATAAAGTGAAAGAAGACGAACTTGGCGCTTACGATCGATTGTTTCAGCGGTCAGCCATTTGGCCAATTTTAAAAGTTTTTGGGTTAGCATTGCTTATTGTGGCAGTTTCTTTTGGCATTTCGCAACTTTTCCCTAAAGACTATTTCATGATAGCCGTTATATTGGGAATCAGTACCTTGTCTATTCTTTCTTCGCTTATTCCTGGCGTAAATAAAGTGCAAGAATCCTTTGATGTGGGCATGTATTTAATTCTAATTTTTAGCATTGTAGTTGCTTCAATGGTGGATTTAAGCAATTTGGCAACGCCTACCTTTGCTCTTTTGGCTTACTTGAGTTTTGTGATTTTTGGCTCGCTTTTTTTGCAGATGATCTTATCGAAATTTACCAAAACAGATACCGATACGATGATTATTACAAGTACTGCTCTTATATGCAGTCCGCCATTTGTTCCGGTCGTCAGCGGTGCACTCAAAAACAAAGAAATCTTAGTGCCGGGAATTACGATTGGAATTATTGGTTATGCGATTGGAAATTATCTGGGTTTTCTAATGGCAGAGCTACTTAAAGTGTGGCCGTTTTAAGCAAAAGCGAAGGATTTTCGCCTCTTAATAAGTTGGTGAATAAAAAACTAATTTCCCGAGAAAAACTCAGTTATTTTTAATAATTTTACGTCATTGTAAAAATGAATTTATTCAATCTTAAACCAAGTATAGATGAGATTTATAGTTAATAGTGTGAGCCTTTTAAGAAGCTTACAGTCCATCAGCGGTGTTATCAATACCAAAAACACCTTGCCCATTTTAGACGATTTCTTGTTTGAATTGGATGGCAATACCTTAAAGATAACCGGTTCTGATTTGGAAACAACTATGTCGGTTAGCCTTGATCTTGAAAAGGCTGACGAATCAGGGAAAGTGGCTATTCCCGCTCGAATTTTAATCGAAACTTTGAAAACATTTGCCAATATCCCCATTACATTTACAGTCTCGGATGATGATTTTCAAGTGGAACTTACTGCCGGAGAAGGAAAATATAAGCTTTCCGGACACGATGCTGCTGAGTTTCCTAAAACATTGGAAATGGACGATGTGGTAGAGGTAAAAGTCCCTGCTGATGTTTTGGTAAATGCGTTCAACAAAACTTTATTTGCTACCGGAAACGACGAACTTCGTCCGGTTATGGCAGGCGTTTTTTGTACACTTGCTGCTGAGAGTGCAACATTTGTGGCTACCGATGCTCATAAATTGGTGAGATATACACGTGCCGATGTTAAGAGCGAGTCGAATATTTCTTTCATCTTGCCTAAAAAACCTTTGAATCTATTGAAAAACGTTCTTCCTCAAGACGAAGAACTTGTTACTTTACAATATTCGCAAAAAAACGCCATTTTCTTATTTGATAACTTGGTGTTAAGCTGTAAACTGGTGGATGGAAAATATCCTAATTACGAAGCTGTAATCCCTGTAAATAATACAAATAAAATGACGGTCGATCGTTTGAGTCTCTACAATTCAATCAAACGCGTTTCGATCTATGCAAATCAATCTACTCATCAGATTCGTTTTAAAATGCAAGGTCAAGAGTTGATTTTATCTGCCGAAGATTTGGATTATTCAAATGCAGCAAACGAGCGTTTAAGATGCAATTATGCGGGAGAAGATATGGAAATTGGTTTCAATTCGCGTTTCCTTTTAGAAATGCTTTCTAATTTAGATACCGAAGAAATTACCTTCGAAATGTCGGCACCAAATCGCGCTGGTTTAATTGTTCCTGTGAATGGCGACAACCAATCGGAAGATATTTTGATGTTGATTATGCCGGTAATGCTTAACTAAGAAATGAATAACATAAAATAAAAAAACCGTTGGGAATTTTCTCAACGGTTTTTTGCTTTTAGCAAAATGCTTTTCCATGTAATGGAACAAAAAAGTTAACAAAAAACTTCCATTGCTTTGTGCTTGACCGAAATATGCACAGGAGTTTTCCCTTTTAATTCTCCATCCGGAGAAACCACTTTGGGTTTTTGAGTTATAATGGAGATTTCTTTGCCTTTCAAAGTCACTACTTCGGGCAAATGAATATGTTCTCCGGTTAATATTTTAGGAAAGGATTTAATCAAACGGAATGTGTTCATCTTTTTTAAGATCGTGATATCTAATATACCATCATCAAAAGCGGCATCTGGTGCCATTAAGAAGTTTGACGTGTAGCGTGTGTTTGATATCTCGACAAACAAAGTTTGACAACTGAATTTTTCGCCGTCAACAATAAGCTCAGTAGGTTCCGTTTGTAAGTTCAGTGCTCGATAAATGATGCCAATAGTATATGCAAAGTTCCCTAACCATTTAAAACTTTGAGCGGTTAAAGTTACATCCGAAGTGAATCCAATGCCAATAATATTGAAAAAGTAATAAGGTAAACTTCCATTTTTAGCCACTCCGGCATCAATCCATTTTGTTTTCTCAAGAGATAAGTTGGCGATCACTTCGTTAATTTGTCCGGTTTTAAATCCCAAATCTCTGATGAATGCATTTCCTGTCCCGATTGGTAAAATCCCAAACGGAGGTTTCTTATCACTTGTATTTTGTAAATAGCCATTAGCTACTTCCATAATGGTTCCATCTCCTCCGGCAGCAAAAACGCCATCGAATCCATCGAAACTTGTGTTTTTTACCAATTCGCTTGTTTTTTCTCCTCCTAAAGTCGGAATCATTTCAACTTCGTGTCCTGCTTTACTAAAAGCTTCTAATACTTGGTGTTTTTGTTTTTTGGCACGGCCATTAGCGGCAAAATCATTGAAAAAAAGCAATAGCTTCATAAAATAAATGGTCTATAATTTGTTAAAAATTGCGCTTGGGGATGAGCAAATATAACTAATTAAATGAAAAAAGGATGTTTTGTGCAATTTTGCTATTTCCGAATGCATTTTGCTATCAAGTAGGGCGATAGAAAAGTAGCCAATAAAACAAAAACCCAAACTCTTCCATTCAAAAGATTGTAATCGGCAAAGAGCTTTTCCCACGGGTGATGCATGAAATAGTGGCCAAATCCAAATTCAAAAAAAACGGTTAATGTTAGCCACAAAAAACCAATCCAAAGCAACTCAGATTTGGTATAAGACTTTATCCAGAAACGAAGAAATAAATAAGTTAGGATAAAAATGAAACAAATAAATAGCACCGAACTAATCCAATGTCCAATTTGGTCTCCTGTAATTGGGTTGATGTAAAGTTCGCGCAAAGCGCAGTTTAATATGGCCACGATGACAAAAATCATCCACATGCTTAATGAATAGAGGTAAATTTTTTTCATGTTCCCTTTTGTTTCTGTAAAGGTACAAAGTGCAGAGCAATTAACAATGAAACTAATTCATCAGTTCGCTTAATTCCAGCCAACGGAATTCTTTCTCTTCCAGCTCTTTGCTTAGTTGCTCAAAGCGTTTTGAAACTTCGTGGAGCTTATCGGGCGATAACACACCGGAATTCATTTGATTGATAAGTTCTTCTTTTTCTTTTTCTAAACTTGCAATTTGTTTTTCAAGCATTTCAAACTCTTGCTTTTCTTTGAAACTGGCTTTTTTGGGCGTGTTTTTTTCTTTAGGTGGAGTTGCAGATTCCGTTTTAGCAGCTTTTTCTGCTTTCTTTTCTTCGGAAGTTTCAAAATCCTGCATTTCGCGGTAATCAAAATAATTTCCTACAAAATCTTTTATTTCTCCGTTTCCTTTAAAAATAAATAAATGATCAGCTAACTTATCCAAAAAGTAACGATCGTGCGATACAATGATTAAACAGCCTTTAAAATCGAGCAAAAAATCTTCGAGTCGACCAAGTGTAAATAAATCCAAATCGTTGGTGGGCTCATCCAGAATCAAAAAATTAGGGTTTTTCAATAGCGTTATTACCAAATGCAATTTCCGCTTTTCTCCACCGCTCAAATTTTTGAAATAACTATGTTGCAAAACATGGGAAAATCCGAAATGAAATAAAAATTGAGCTGCGGAAATAGTGCTATCGCCTAAATCGATATGATCAGCGATTTCTTTTACGATTTCCAGAACACGCATATCTTCGCGCTGTTGAATTCCTACTTGTGTAAAATAACCAAATTGGGTGGTTTCGCCTACAACAACTTCTCCAGAATCGGGACTTATTTTTTGAGTCAACAGATTTAAAAAAGTGGATTTTCCACTACCGTTGTTTCCAACAATACCAATGCGTTCGCCACGTTTGAATATATAATCAAAATTTTGGATAAGGATTTTATCGCTAAAAGATTTGCTTAGCTTTTTTACTTCCAAAATCTTTCTTCCTTGTCGACTCATTTTAACATTAAAGTCGAGTTTCTTTTGCTCGATACGCTTTTTAGCAATTTTTTCTAAATCGTAAAAAGAATCGATTCGGGCTTTTGATTTATGTGTGCGTGCTTTGGGTTGACGACGCATCCAGTCCAACTCGGTGCGATAGGTGTTTTTTGCTTTTTCGATTTCTGCTGCTTCGGCAGCTTCTCGCTCTGCTTTTTTTCGCACAAAATAGCTGTAATTACCTCGATACACATAATTTTGTTGCTGATCAATCTCGATGATTTGATCGCAAACGGCATCTAAAAAATAACGATCGTGCGTAACTAAAAGCAAACTTAATTTTTGTTTCGATAAATAGGATTCTAACCATTCAATCATATGAATATCCAAATGATTGGTCGGTTCGTCCAAAACCAAAAGATCCGCATCATCAATTAGAATGGAAGCAAGCGCTAATTTTTTGCGTTGTCCGCCCGAAAGCGTTTCCACTTTTTGAGCATAATTGGTAAGTTCAAAAAGCGCTAGAATTTCTTTGATTTGATTTTCGTAATCCCAGGCACTTGCATGATCCATGGCTACAATGGCCACATCGAGTTCTTTTTGACTTACAGGATCGATTTTCGCTTCGTAATTAGCCAAGGCTTTTTTGTACGCGTCAATCAATTCAATGTATCGGTTGTCAGCATGAAACAAAACGTCTTGAACCGTTAAACCCGACTCAAACTGAGGATCTTGTTTTAAATACGCAATGCGAAGATTTTCTTTGATTCTGATTTCGCCGCTGTTCGGAATATCCAAACCACATAAAATGTTCAATAAACTGGTTTTTCCGCTTCCGTTTTGTGCGACTAAAGCAATTTTTTGTCCTTCGTTCAGACTAATATTCAGGTTTTGAAAGAGCGGTTTTTCTGCCCAAGTTTTGGATAAATTTTCTGCAATAAGGTAAGATACCGCCATGTATTTTTATTTTGTGCAAAAGTACAAATTTGCCAATGGAAGGCTCTAAAAAAATTCTGTCGATACTAAACGTAAAATTCATTTTCGAGTTGACCTAAAATCCCTATTTTTGTCGGAAATAATTTGCTTGTGAGTTTACATTCCTTTTCTTCCGAATCTTTGCCTTTCAGTCATTCTGTTCGCGGTAGCCTTTGCTGGCAGAGTCCATCCAATATTGCATTGATCAAGTATTGGGGAAAATTTGGAGTACAACTTCCTAAAAATCCATCCTTGAGTTTTACGCTTTCCAAAGCGTATTCCCAAACAAGTATTGCTTACGAATCAAAAAAGGAAACGCTAGCCAAGCATCAATTCTTTTTCGAAGGAAAAGAAAATCCGGTTTTTGGCAAGAAAGTAATGCGGTTTTTGATTGATTTAGATTCTGTTTTTCCATTTTTGAAAGAATTGGATTTGCGTATCGAAAGCAAAAATAGTTTTCCGCATTCAGCCGGAGTCGCTTCTTCAGCCTCTTCGATGAGTGCTTTAGCACTTGCTTTGTGCAATCTAGAGCAAGAAGTGATTGGGAGTTTGCAAGACGAGATTGATTTTTATACCAAAGCCTCGTATGTAGCGCGTTTGGGTTCCGGAAGCGCTAGTCGATCTGTTTATGGCGGCTTTTCGATTTGGGGCGAATTTATTGAGTTGATCGAAAGCAGCAACGAATTTGCTGTGCCTTTTAGCTACGAAGTTCATCCTCTTTTTATGCAGCTTCGCGATAGCATTTTGATAGTGGATAGCAAGGAAAAATCGGTTTCGAGTAGAGCCGGACATGCACTGATGAATGGTCATCCTTATGCCGAAGCACGTTTAGCGCAAAGCAAGCAAAATATGAGTTGGCTTTTGGCGGCTTTACAGCAAGGCGATACGGATCGCTTTATCGAAGTGGTTGAAAATGAAGCAATGAGTTTGCATGCTTTGATGATGAGCTCCAAACCTTGGTACACACTTATGCATCCAAATACGCTTCGAATTTTAGAAAAGATCAGAGCTTTTCGCGAAAAAACAGGATTGTTTCTTTGTTTTACGCTCGATGCCGGACCCAATGTACATCTTCTTTTTTCCGAAGAGAACGAAATCGAAATACAACAATTTATTCAAAATGAGCTCGAAGAATTTTGTGACGGAGCAAAAATAATACATGATAAAATGGGCTTTGGTCCGCAAAAAATAGAACAATAATGATTCAGAAAAGCGAAGTTTTTTACGGGAAAATTCTATTGTTTGGCGAGTACAGCGTTATTTTCAATTCGATGGCGTTAACCATTCCTTACACGCATTTTAAAGGACAATTGAGTTTTATTTCCAACTACAAGTACACCGATTTTGAATGGGCAAAAGAATCTAATATATCTATTTTGGAGTTTAGTGATTACTTGGAAAAGTTAGCCGAAGAAGGTGAATTATTATGTTCTATCAACATCAAGCGCTTGAAGGCGGATATAGCTCGAGGTCTGTATTTTGAATCGACGATTCCGCAAGGATATGGCGTAGGAAGTTCGGGTGCATTAGTGGCCGCTATTTACGATGAGTATGCAGAAGAAAAAATTCAAAGCGACCGGAATTTAAGTAAAAAAGGAATTTTTAAATTGAAATCGATTTTTGCACAAATGGAATCTTATTTTCATGGAAAAAGCTCCGGTTTA
>JAFGAK010000177.1 GCA_016933745.1 Bacteroidales bacterium | reverse complement strand
TACTACCTTGTTTGCCGTACAACTCAAAGAAAAATCAATTCAGTTTTCCACCAAGATTATTCCGGAACACTTGCACTTAACCGCTGATCCGGATTTGATTGAGCAAGTTTTAATTAATCTGTTCTTAAACGCCATTCATGCGATTGATTCATGCAGTAATCCTGAAATAAAACTTGTGGCAATAATGAATTTAAATAGTCACGTTATCATCGAAATAGCAGATAATGGTAAAGGAATAAAAACAGATTTGTTGGATAAAATATTTATGCCTTTTTTTACATCAAAAAAAGATGGATCAGGGATCGGTTTAAGTTTATCACGACAAATAATGCATATGCACAAAGGGAGTATCCATGTTAAATCCATTCCTGAACAAGGAAGTGTTTTTACACTTGTATTTTAAAAAAAAATAGAACCATGAATAAAAAAGCAAATAACGAGTTTCCAATGAATTCGCTCAGCGAGCAAAGATGGAGTCCAAGATCGTTTAAAAACCAAAAAGTAGAAAAAGAGAAACTCCAAAGTATTTTTGAAGCAGCACGTTGGTCAGCTTCAGCATACAATGGTCAACCTTGGCGATTTTTAGTCGGTTTTCAAGGTGATAAAACCTATAATTTGATTTACGAAACCTTGGTGGAGTTCAACCAACAATGGGCAGGAAAAGCTCCCGTATTGATTTTAAATTGTTATCAAATTCATTTTACACACAATGGCGCTTTGAACTTAACCGCAGAATACGATTTAGGCCAAGCGGTGGCAAATTATTCTCTCGAAGCGATCAATCAAGGTTTATACTCACACCAAATGACCGGCTTTGATTCTCTAAAAGCGGAATCGTTTTTTGGTTTAGGCGAAGAAGTTAAAGTGTTCAGTGTTACTGCTTTGGGTTATTTAGGTGATGCGGATGATTTGACAGAAGACTTTAAAAAGATGGAAACCAGCGAAAGGAAAAGAATTAATCAGAGCGCTTTTTTACTAAATAAATTCTAGATTTTGGAAAGAATATCCAACTTAGATTTCCTAGCCATCAATTAAAAGCTTTCTTAACTTTGTATAAAGTTTCATAAAATGAAAAGAATCCAATATTTATTTTTTGCATTTGCTTTTTTTAGCTTGACGGCTTGTGAAAATGGCAAAACGATTCAAAAAAAATCGAATCAACAAGTAGTTGAAAAAGTTGCAGTGAATGTGCCTGTTTTTAGTGGCGATAGCGCATTTTCTTTTGTTGCAGCTCAAACTGCTTTTGGTCCTCGCGTTCCTAATAATGAAGCTCATATAAAAGGTGGCAATTACTTGATAACGAAATTAGAAAGCTTTGCCGATACTGTTTTTGTCCAAGAATTTCAAGCGCGTGCCTATGATGGAACCGTTTTAAATGGACGAAATATAATTGCCAGTTTTGATATCGAAAATAAAAACAGAATTTTCCTTTCTGCACATTGGGATTCAAGACCTTTTGCCGATCATGATCCGGATGAAGCAAATCATAAAACAGCCATTGATGGAGCCAATGATGGAGCTAGCGGAGTTGGTATTATCATTGAGTTAGCACGATTAATGCAAATTCAAAAACCAAATGTGGGAATCGATTTGATCCTTTTTGATTTGGAAGATTATGGAACTCCAGAATTTGCTCCTCGAAATGCAAATTCGGAAAATACATGGGCCTTGGGTTCACAATATTGGGCGATGAATCCTCATAAAGCTGATTATCGTGCCAGATATGGTGTGCTTTTAGATATGGTTGGCGCAAAAAATGCGGTATTTAGAATGGAAT
>JAFGAK010000176.1 GCA_016933745.1 Bacteroidales bacterium | reverse complement strand
TTAAATTCTTCTGTTTTTTGACTAAAAACAGTCACGTCGATTTTTGATTTTTCCAATTCATCAATCTTCGCATAGATATCTTGTAGTTTTTTATTGCTAGTCGCTCTAAAATACATTCCATCCGTTGTTTCGGCAATTTGTTTTAGCAAAGGCTCATCTATTTTTACTTCCATTGGACGAAGCTCAACACCGAAAGGTGTTTGCACTGGATACGGCGCTGTTCCGATGGTTCCAACGCCAATGGTATAAACGCGTATTCCAAACATTTTTGCTATTTCTGCAGCCGAAGAAGCATCGAGCGAGCCCATATTACTAATTCCATCCGTAAGTAAAATGATTACTTTACTAATTGCCTGACTGTCTTTTAGTCGAGCAATCGCGGTAGCAAGTCCATCGCCAATAGCGGTTCCATCTTCAATCATTCCACTTTCAACTTCTTTAAAAAGAGAAGCTAAAACAAGGTGATCCGTTGTTAATGGACATTGTGTAAACGCTTCGCCGGAAAAGATAACCAAACCAATTCGATCATCTGGACGACCATCGATAAAATCGATTGCAACTTTTTTGGAAGCTTCCAAGCGATCCGGTTTTAAATCTTGCGCTAGCATACTTCCCGAAACATCAAGTGCCATGACAATATCAATTCCTTTAACGGAAACCTTTTGCTGTTTTGCCGTACTTTGCGGACGAGCCAAGGCAACAATTAGCAAAGCGAAAATGATCATTTTTAAAACGAAAGGAAGATGAAGTAATCGTTGCCGAATAGTAACCGGAACACCTTTAATTCTTTGTAATCCAGAAAAACGCATTTGCGCAAAATTGCTTTTGTGTTTCCACCAATACCAAGCAATTAAAGCCGGAATAAGCAAGAATAGATAGAAAAACAAAGGATTGGCAAACTCAATATTATTCCACATTTTCAACCTCCTCTTCTTGCAAAACGGAATTTTGCGCATTCGATTCATTCACAAAATCTACAGCAAAATTCAAACTTGTATCATTTTCCAATGCGGTTGGATTTGCTTTTGCAAATTTTACCAAGTCGGCCAATTCCAAGCTCGATTTTAGCTTATTGATGGCTACCGCATTTGCGATAATAGGTTTTATTTCGACTAGAATTTCGTCCGTCGTCATTTCAACAGCCATGATTCCGAATCGATCTTCGATGTACGTTCTTACGATTTCAGTCAATTCGGTATGATACGCTTTTACCTTTCCGGCTTGCCATAATTTTTTCAAGCGAAGGACTGCCAACGCATCCAAAGCTTTTACATTGGGCGCAATTTTAGGTTCTTCTTTGCTTTTAAAAATAGGTTTTTTCTTCCGTTTTCTATAAAAATAAAACATGGTAAAGATGAGCACTAACACAGCAGCTCCAAAAATAATCCAAGGCAAAATCTCCATCAAGGTGTAGGGTTCTTTCATTGGACCAACAATTGGTTTGATGGGTTGAGTGGTGTCCGCATCTACCGAAAAAACA
>JAFGAK010000175.1 GCA_016933745.1 Bacteroidales bacterium | reverse complement strand
TTTACCACATTCATTGATTGCCATTGTTTTGACTTTGAGAAATTGAACTGGTATGGAAGGTTACAACTGATTTAGGCTTGCTATATGTTTCAAATGAGCAGGCTGTCAGAACACAACTGATTGAACCAATTTTGAATGTGCTTGGGTGGAAAACATCGAACCCGAAATTTGTTCGACCGAATGCTCCTGATGAAGATGGGAAAATTCCTGATTATACGCTGTTAAAAAATGGAAAAACAACCTTGATCGTTGAAGCGAAAAATTTATCGATTGACTTACAAGATAAGAAAATAATAGATCAACTTGCAAATTATTGTTTTAAATCAGGAATCGACTTTGGTATACTTACCAACGGGGTGAAGTGGTTGTTATTTAAGACGTTTGAGAAAAATCCAAAAGACCGAATAATTTGGCAAGTTGATGTAGAAAATGACAAAACTGAGAGTGTCGCCCGAAAGTTAGCATCATTTTCGTATGCAAACATTGACACACTAGATCATTTATTGAAAAAAAGCAAAATCCTTGATAATGGGTGGAAAGCCTTAATAGGCTCAACAGAGAGTGTCGTTGCTATTATTTCACAAAAACTTTTAGAAAAGATTAAATCAACCGAACCAACGTTTAAAATAGAAGCTGATGATTTAAAAACGTTTACTGAAGGAAAAATAACAGAACTCTTTGATTTGAGTAGTATCGAAGAGGAAGAAGAAAATACCGATAAGACGAAATCGGAAAAACCTGAGACGGAGTTTGCAGAAGTAGAAGATGTGATTTTCAAAAGACATCAGAAGAATAAGATACGAGAAAAAATCTCAGTAACATTTCCTGATAAGACCGTCATCAAGCATAAGAGAGTCGCTGATACGTTTGTAGAAACAATTAAACGTATTGGACCAGAAAAGATCTTGCCCCTCAATTTGTATAGAGCCGGTGTCGCAATCGTTTCGGAAACAAAAGACGATTTTTACAATCAGCACAAAATTGGCAAATATTGGATTATGGTTCATACTTCGACAAAAGAGAAAATCGCGGTTCTCAAGGAAATCAATGAAAAATTAAACCTTAAATTGGTGATAGAAACATTTACGAATGAAAAACTGCCGAAAGAGTGAGTTGTTCAAGATCGGTAGTCCGCTTCAATCTTTTCGTTCCCTGAGAATGAGCGGAGCAATTTCTCAAAACAAGGAAAAGGAGATATATTGCCTAACATTCGCTTGCACCGGACTTGGAAAAGCGGGCGGGAAAATTCGTCGTCAAATGTCAGAGTTCGTAGCGCCCGCTTTCCCAAGCCGGTGAAGCG
>JAFGAK010000174.1 GCA_016933745.1 Bacteroidales bacterium | reverse complement strand
GTGTGTTTTAATTCATGATCCGTCGGGTTTTCAGGATCAATAAAGCTCATCTTTTGCCTGTTAATAATTAGTTTCCCGGCAGGTTTTTCTTGTGCGTTTGCAATTGTTGGGAGCACTAGTCCGGCAGCTCCAATGGCCAAGCCGGCTAAACCAATCTTTTTAAATGCGTCTCTTCTTTTCATAGTTACAGTTGATTGATGTTTTCTTTAAGTTTCGATTTTAAGAATACGTGAACAATTATTTTTGGAACAGGATCGTATCCACTTGTTCCCCAAGGATGACATCTGCTGATTCTGTTTACCGCTAATTGTCCTCCTTTTATTAGCCCAAATTGTTTCAAAGCATCTAAGCTGTAGGCTGAACAAGTTGGATAATGTCTGCATGAAGCAGGCGTTAAAGGAGAAATAACATAACGGTAAAAATGAATTGGCAAACTAGCAATTTGAATTGCTAGGGTCGTTCTATGTTTTTCCACGTAATTTCCTTTTTACAAATTTAAGAAAATTGAGCTTGGAAAAAACCTATTCTTCTTCAAGATCTTCAAGTATTGCTGTTATATCCTTTTCAGTAGTTCGGAGTTTTTCCTTGCAGAACTTTAGTAATACGGATGCTCTTTTAACTTTTAGCGATAAATCATCGATATTAATTTCTTCATTTTCAATTTCTTGGATAATGCTTTCTAACTCTTCGAGTGCGGCACTATAGGTTTGTTTCTTGCTCATTTTTATAAATATTTTGGACCGAACTTTCAATTTCACCATCCGCAAATTCTGTGGTAATAATTGAGTTCGCTTTTAATTGATCGGTGCTTTTCAACAATTTTCCTTGGAAACGTGTAATTGTAAATCCTTTTTTTAGAATATTGATTGGGTCAGCCATTTGAATAATTTGTTGTAAATGGTCTATTTGTTCTAAGTGATTTTGAATAAATTCTTTACTTGAAATTGGAATAACAATTTGATAATCACGTTGTATTGTGTTTTCTTTATCAATTCGTTTAAGTGTTTCTTTTGTTATCTGATTTTTATGTTGCTGTAGTTCTTTATCAATGGCATGTATCTGAATTTTTAAATCATGCGCAAGCACTAATTGCAATTTTTCTAGCCAAAAGGTTCTTTTTC
>JAFGAK010000173.1 GCA_016933745.1 Bacteroidales bacterium | reverse complement strand
CAAAAGGAAATAGATCATATAGACGATTGAGACGCCTTTGGGCGTAAATTAAATTCTGCTGAGCTACGCGCACAGCAATCATTCCGACACATTTATCAATTCAATTATAAAATCTAAATCCATTTATCGATGGGATTTCAAATCATTGGCGCAACAAAAGAACATTTTGTGCATGCAGAAGCACTCTGCAAGATTATAGAAGATACGGCAAAAATTAAAGGAACCGGTATTGCTATCCGGCAACCGGAATATGTTATTCGCAAAATGGACGAAGGCAAAGCAATCATCGCTTTGGATGGAAACAAACCAATCGGGTTTTGCTATATCGAGAGTTGGGAAGGACAGAAATATGTTGCTAACTCCGGATTGATAGTTCATCCTGATTATCGTAAAACAGGATTAGCTAGAGCGATTAAACAAGCTACTTTTAATTTATCGAAACAGAAATTTCCAAATGCGAAACTTTTTGGTATTACAACAAGTCTTGCCGTTATGAAAATTAATTCTGATTTAGGATATAAACCTGTTACTTTTTCCGAATTAACCAAAGACCAATTGTTTTGGGACGGTTGCAAAACTTGTCCAAATTTTGATATCCTAGAAAGAACTGAAAAAGCATTGTGTTTGTGCACAGCAATGGTTTGCGACTTGAGTAAGTTGCCACAACATATTCCACTCGAGGTGAAGAAAAATGCATGGAGACAGTTTGTAGATTATCTCAAAAAGCCAACGCGCTACTCTAATAAACTAAAAACTACTGTTGAATTACCAAAAATAAATTATCATGAAAAATAATAAAGTTGTACTCGCTTTTAGTGGAGGTTTAGACACTTCTTATAGTGCGGTCTATCTAAAAGAAGAAAAAGAATTAGAAGTGTATTCTGCCATTGTGAATACTGGCGGTTTTTCTCAATCCGAACTGCACGAAATAGAAGAAAGAGCGCATCTTTTGGGCGTTTATCAGCATGTGGCTTTGGAACAAACACAAGCATATTACAACAAGATTATCAAGTATTTAATATTTGGAAATGTTTTAAAGAACAATACGTATCCCTTGTCAGTAAGTTCAGAGCGAATTTATCAAGCTATCGCGTTAGCAGAATATGCTAAGTCCATTGATGCTGCCTATATTGCACACGGAAGTACAGGAGCCGGAAATGATCAGGTTCGATTTGATCTTATTTTTCAATTGATTGCCCCAGAAATAGAAATACTTACACCGATTCGGGATTTGCAGCTCACTAGAAAAGAAGAAATAAATTATTTGAGTAAACACGGAATTAATCTTTCGTGGGAAAAAATGAAATACTCCATCAATAAAGGTCTTTGGGGAACAAGTGTGGGTGGACAAGAAACACTTTCGTCGAATCTTACTTTACCCGAACAGGCATACCCAAATCAACTTCAAGAAACAAAATCACAAACCTTGACTTTAGAGTTCACCAAGGGCCAACTTACTGGTTTGAATAACCAAAAAATGGATGCTGTAGAAGCTATTCAAGCGGTGGAGCAATTGGCAAATAAATATGCCATTGGTAGAGATATGCATGTGGGCGATACCATTATT
>JAFGAK010000172.1 GCA_016933745.1 Bacteroidales bacterium | reverse complement strand
CGTCGGTTGTTGAAGCATATTCCAATGGTAAACTTAAAAACCATGAAGTTCTGGCTTCTTTCAAAAAATCTTTATTTAAGCATTTCTCGGAGTACATTATTTCAAAAGACACAAGATTATCCGTTTTTAACGGTAAATTGTTTGAAGGGAAAATCAAGAAATTTAAGGAACAAAGTAAATATTTTGAAGAACTGACCAAAGCAGAACTATTTGCAAAACTGGCTTCTAAAATCCCTTCGTTTACGAAAGAAGCCGCAAACAGTTCTGAAATTGGAATACTTCAGCGGGCAATCAGAAATAATGGTCGGGCAATGTCACTCAGGAAATTATTCGACTTAATTCCAAATCTTCTGCCCAGAATGTGCCCCTGTATGTTAATGAGCCCCATTTCTGTAGCACAGTATTTTGAAGTTGATAAATCAAAGTTTGATTTGGTGATTTTTGATGAAGCCTCGCAAATGCCAACTTGTGAGGCTGTCGGGGCAATAGCGCGCGGTCAGAATGTTATTGTTGTTGGCGACCCAAAACAAATGCCACCTACCAGTTTTTTCTCAACAAATCATTTTGATGAAGAAAATGCCGACAAAGAAGATATGGAAAGTATTCTGGATGATTGCCTTGCTTTATCCATGCCATCAAAACATTTATTGTGGCATTATCGGAGTAAGCACGAAAGTTTAATTGCATTTAGTAACTCAAATTATTATGAAAACAAGTTATTGACTTTCCCATCGCCTGACGACATTGCAACAAAAGTAAATAACGTATTTGTTCCGGGATATTACGACCGGGGGAAAACGCGACAAAATAGTTTCGAGGCAAAAGCCATTGTTTCTGAAGTCTTAAAACGCTTAGCCGACCCGATACTTTCACAAAGAAGCATTGGAATTGTAACTTTCAGCTCTGTTCAACAAAACTTAATTGAGGATTTACTGAACGAGGCATTCAAAAACGAGCCTGATTTAGAAAAGGTGGCTATGGAATCATCAGAACCTATTTTTATAAAAAATCTGGAAAATGTACAGGGAGATGAACGAGATGTAATTCTGTTTTCGGTTGGTTATGGACCAGACCAGGAAGGGAAAATATATTTGAATTTTGGTCCTTTAAACCGGGAAGGTGGTTGGCGAAGATTAAATGTTGCCATATCACGAGCCAGATACGAAATGAAAGTATTTTCCACATTACGTTCTGACCAGATTGACATTTCAAGAACATCTTCAGAAGGAGTTGCAGGAATTAAAGCTTTCCTGGAATATACAGAAAAGGGTAAAATAGCTTTACCACAAAAAGAAAACACAAATAAAATAATTCCACGGTTTTTTGAAAAAATGGTCGCCAGTGAAATTCAGAAACTGGGATATTCTGTTCAAACAGATATTGGTTGCTCTGGTTATAGAATCGACATTGGTGTTGTGAATCCGGAGAAACCGTCAGAATACATCTTGGGTATTTTAACCGATGGAAAAACTTATCGCGCAGCCAAAACAGCAAAAGACAGGGAAGTTGTACAAACCGATGTTTTGAGAATGCTGGGATGGAATAT
>JAFGAK010000171.1 GCA_016933745.1 Bacteroidales bacterium | reverse complement strand
TGATCTCCTGATCTCCTGATCTCCTGATCTCCTGATCATTTGATCCTTTTTCCCTAAAGTCTTCCGTCAACCTTATCCTTAGGCAATATGCCTTTAATATCAAAAATAACCGATTTATTACCATTAGTTAGGCGATCGAGATCAAGATCTTTAAATTGCTCGTGAGATACAGCTAAGATAACAGCATCATATTTTTTGGCATAGATATTTGCATTTTTCTCCATGGTTTTGATACCATATTCATGCATCACCTCTTCCGGACTGGCCCAAGGGTCGTAAATATCTAGTTGACAACCGAATTCTTGCAGTTCGTCAACAATATCCACTGTTTTGGTATTACGGATATCGGGACAGTTTTCTTTGAAAGTAACCCCCAATAGGAGTACCTTACTATTTAAGATTGTTAAGCCTTTTTTTATCATTAGTTTAACAACTTTACCGGCTACAAAATGCGCCATATCGTCGTTTACTCTTCTTCCGGAGCGAATAACTTCTGGATAATACCCCAAAGCTTCGGCTTTAAAAGCGAGGTAATAGGGATCCACGCCAATGCAGTGACCGCCAACCAAACCCGGGCGGTATTTTAAAAAGTTCCATTTACTTCCGGCGGCATCAATCACTTCGTTCGTGTCGATGTTCATCCGATCAAAAATCAATGCCAATTCATTGACAAAAGAAATATTCAAATCGCGTTGAGCATTTTCAATTACTTTGGCGGCTTCGGCTACTTTGATGCTGGATGCTTTGTGCGTTCCGTTGAGCAGAATTGTATTGTAAAGGGCATCCACTTTATCGGCAATTTCGGGTGTTGATCCCGATGTGATTTTTTTAATCGTCGTAAGTGTGTTTATTTTATCGCCCGGATTGATGCGTTCAGGGCTGTATCCTGCAAAAAAGTCGACATTGAATTTCATTCCGCTTACTTTTTCGATGACTGGTAAACAGTCTTCTTCGGTCGCTCCCGGGTAAACTGTGCTTTCGTAGATCACAATATCTCCTTTGGAGATGACTTTTCCTAAAGTTTCGCTTGCTTTGATCAAAGGCGTCAGATCGGGGCGCTTGTATTTATCGATTGGTGTAGGAACGGTAACGATATAGATCTGAGCATCTTTGATATCGTCGATATTGGTGCTAAGTGATAAGCCAATGGGTCCTTTTTGGTTCAAGACCGATTGCAAATCATCGTCTTCTGTTTCCAGGGTATGATCGTGACCGGCATTTAGCTCAGCTACTCTAGCTTGATTGATATCAAAGCCAATAACAGGGTATTTTCTACCAAATTCAACCGCTAGTGGTAAACCAACATAGCCTAATCCGATAATTGCAATTTTTTTCATTATTAATTCAGTTTAAAGTTCAATGTTTAAAGTTCAATGTTTAAGGTTTATTATGGATGTTTGATCGTTTACTTATACCTTGTTCCTTTTATATCAGATGCTTTTAAGTATTTAATAAGGTTTGCCAATTTACCTGAAATATTTATAATCTTCTCCTTAAGAGTTTCAAATTCTTCTTGTGTAATGAATTTTTTATCAAGGATTCTGTATACGTTGTGATCTTGCTTCTCCTGCGCTTCCTTTGGCAATCGACAAGAAATAAATAAACTCTTTATTTCCTCCCCTTTCAAATCCTTCAGCAATATTATCCATAATACTTCCCGAAGAATGGTTAATTTGATCTCTTAAACTAAAGTCAGCTTTCAAATCAGTTTTATCGCTAATAGAAATGATCGTGGTATAAAAATCATGTGCTAATTGCCAAGCTTCTATTTCTTCAAAGGAATTCCACGACGACATACTTGCACTAATCTATAAACCTTAAACTTTGAACCGATTTAACACAGCTTCGCCTCCTAAGTCACATTTCGTTCCAGTCGCCACCCGAAGAAATCTAACTGCAAATGCGGCGCTTATGCGCTATTCTCTTTCCCAAAGAAGCAAAAAATCGGTTGTTGGGCGCTGCAATAAGTAGTCTTTCATTTCAATTTGAGAGAATACCAAATAACGTATTTTTCGCTTGATCAATCGTTCTGCTTTTTCTACCAATTCCACGAGGTAGTTTTTGTTCACGCCTTCGCCCATAAAAATTAAATCGATGATTTCCGTATCGATTCCTTTGGCGAATTTCCCTACTAAAAATACTTGTTCTACTTGACCGAGATTCGTTACCACCTTGTCGATAATTTGATCAAAACCAATGTGTTTGAGCAAGAGGTTGTGAATATCTGAAAAAAGAGGGTGAAGGGTATTGGCTCGGAACAATTTCTTATTTCCGGAACTGCGTGAATTGAGTAAGCCTGCTTGTTCGAATTTATTTAATTCAACTCGAATGGCATTGGTAGATTCGCCAAACTCTTCTTCTAAGTTGCGCAAATAAGACTCAGAACTGGAATTCAAGAAGAATTTCAAGAGGAGTTTGATGCGCGTTTTAGAAGTAATGAGTGCGTCTAGCATTGGCTTCTATTGTTTTGGGAATTCAACTTGAATATCAAGTTTGAGTAACAAAACTACTCATTATTTTGAAACTAGCAAATGATTTGATGTTAATTTTTTATGAAATCGAGGTTTCAAGTTCAAAGGTGGAGTGATGGAGTGATGGAGTGAAGGGTTTATTAGGTTGTCACTTGATCAGACCATTCGCACATCACTCTAATTAATTCCTGCAAAATGCTTCATAAATTGAATACGCTCAAAAACGGCAGGGTTTCCTACCTTTTTATGGCTGGCTTTTCCTTTGAATTGTTCCAAGGAGGAAAATCCTTTTTCTTCCATCCATTTTTCCACTCCAATCAGTAATTCGACAAGGAATTCCGGTCCGTTTTGATACAAAGCCGAAACTACTTGAACGGCATCGGCACCTGCCAAAATTTGTTTAATAATGGTTTCGGAGGAATGGATTCCGGTGCTAGCAGCCAGACTGCATTTCGTTTGATCTGATAAGAGGGCAATCCAACGCATCGATTCAATATAAGCGTCTGAGGTGCTAAAACTTCTTCCTTGCACGGCTTCCATACTTTGAATATCTATGTCGGGCGTATAGGCACGATTGAAAAGAACCAGTCCGGCAATTCCTGATTCTGAAAGGTCGAGAATGGTGCGTGCTAAATGCGTAAATCCGTTATTTATTTTTACTGCTACCGGAATCTTGACTTCACTCAATACTTTTTGAATAATTGCCTTCAAGGTTTGTTCAAAATCACGAATTACCAAGTCGGTTGGATTCAAGCTAATATTCAACTCAAGCGCATCGGCTCCTGCTTGTTCAATTTTCTTTGCAAAGCTGGTCCATTCGGCATTAGAAACACAATTGATACTTGCAATAACAGGAATTAACACTTCCTTTTTTGCATTTTTAATGAGTTGAATATAGGCGTTCAAACGCTCTTCTTTCACGTGCAAATCGAGGTAATCGAGGGTTTCAGAATAGCTATCATAAATAAAGCTGTTTTCTTTGGCTTCGTTCAGTTGATTTTGTGCATCGTTTAAGATTTCTTCTTCAAAAATCGATTTAAGAACCACGGCTCCGGCACCTAGCTTTTCGAGCTTTTTGATTTCTGCTACACTGGTTGTTAAACTACTACTTCCAACAACAAGGGGGTTTTTAAGATTTAGTCCTAAATATTTGCTTGTTAGATCCATCATATCTATTAATTTTTCGGTGCTTAACTACAATTTATTTCTGTTCGATAAGAATGTATGAATTCCTTCGGCGGCTTTTCTTCCATCGCCCATGGCAAGGATAACAGTGGCTCCTCCGCGCACAATATCGCCTCCGGCAAATAATTCAGGAATACTTGATTGCATTTGGTTTTCATCTACAAGGATGGTGCCCCAACGACTCACTTTTAAGCCAGGCAAGCTTTGTGGAATCAATGGGTTTGGTGAAACACCAACACTCACCACCACCAAATCAACTTCCATTTCGTATTCTGAACCTTCGATCGGAACGGGTCTTCTTCTGCCTGAAGCATCGGG
>JAFGAK010000011.1 GCA_016933745.1 Bacteroidales bacterium | reverse complement strand
TTTTCAAGACTTAGTTGAAGCCAATATTCGTTATTTACCATTGTATCCTGATGAGAGCAATTGCATTTTTAACGAAACTTTACTCACACAAACAGAAAGTGTTTTTACTGATTTACTTCCGGAATACACCGCTCTTTGTAATGTGATCAAAGTAATTGACATTCCCGCTTCGTTTGAAAACAATGTTTTAAATATTGCCATGAATGCCGAACAAAGCAAAGCATTGGCATATATCAGTCGCGCTAGCGATGTAAACCTCTCTTTTCTGGAAGATGAAAAAGCAGAAAAACCGCAAAAAGATACTGATATTCATTGGCAGTGGCGCTTATTAAACGCAGAGCGAATAGCCGCTTTGCTCGATCCACATCGTTTTGGAGTAAAAGCAATGTACCTTTTTGGAAGTGTGAAAAATGCAAGTGCCCGAGCTGATAGCGATATTAATTTGCTCATTCACTTTTTAGGCAATGGAGCACAAATGGCCGAATTAAAAGCTTGGTTAGAAGGTTGGAGTCAGAGTTTAGCGCAAATAAATTTCTTGAGAACCGGTCACAAGAGTAAAGGCTTGTTGGATGTTCGAATCATTACAGATGAAGACATTCAAAACAAAAGCGTTTTTGCTCGGAAAATCAACGCCGTAACCGACGCTGCCAGACCGCTGCCAATAGGAACACACTTGAAATAAATAGACAGGAAAAAAGCTAAATCCAGCCTTTTAGTTTGTAGTAGGCTAAGGCGCTGTATTCGCGCAAAACAAGTATTTCTTTTTGTAATCCAGCCCAAAGACTGTATCGTATGCCCGGCTGTTGGTTAATCTCCGGAACATATTTATTTCCACCTGTTTTCTTTGGACTAAAACTCGAATCTTTTTTATTTGCTTTTTCATAAGCAGGATATCCTCCCACAGTTTCAAAACCCAGTTTTTCGAAAACTGAAACCGCACGTAACATATGATAAGGCGAAGTTACAACAAGTAATTTTGCCGAAAGATTATCTTGAAAATACAACTCCTGAATATGTATTGCTTGGGCTCGTGTATTTTTCCCATCATCTTCAAAAAGAATCCGATCAGCATTTACACCACGCATTTCCAATTCTTTAGCCATCAAATGAATCGAACTTGTGCTATCTGAAACATCGCTTGGCAAAGCAATAATTACTTTTGCTTGGGGAAAAAGATGAGCGGCATAAGCTGCATGATATGTTCTTATAAGTGAAGTCTCGCTGGGAATCCCTCCTCCGCCCAATAAAATGATGTATTCCGTATCGGGCGGCGTAAAACGTTTTGCTGCAGCTAACCGGGCTTCCAATCGATAAGGCCAAACCGTATAACTAAAAAAAACGGCAATACTTAGCAGGATGCCACCAAAAATAAGCAATCCAAGAATTATTTTTTTCAGCAAATTAAAAATACGTTTAAGCATAAAGAAATTAAGT
>JAFGAK010000170.1 GCA_016933745.1 Bacteroidales bacterium | reverse complement strand
TCGATGGTATCTTTGGGATTTTTTAAAATATCGGAATAGCTTTTTATTTTATAAGGCACATTGGCGTAAACAAACATATCCGTATTAAGAGATTCGGCCAGTTTATTTGGATAATGATTTTCGATAAATTCCAAAAACTTCAATAAATAAATGATTTGATGATCGCCCCAATAGCCAATAAACGACCAAGGATCATTTGGTTCAATCGTTTCCCAATCAAATCCATCTTTAGTAACACGATAGGGATTGTATCCATCGAACGTAGTTGCATTTAAAAATTTATGAATCATGCTTTCAATAAACTCCGGATAAGAATGCGCCAAAGCTTCCCAATTTTGAAAAATATCACGCCAGTTGCCTTCGTAATCCAAAATTTTAGAGCCATCGATTTCACTTTGTGTATTAATCGAAAAGCGATTCCATGGACGACTCGGATCGCCATGTCTACGACTAAATTTGAGCGGCATATATTCTAAACACAATCGTTTAAAATCAGTATCATCCACATGCAAAGCAATGATTTTTAAACCTTTAAGCGTTAGTGTTGCCGGAAGTTTATTTAATAATTCTTTTTGAAGTTGATAGGTCTTTTTATTTGCTTTTTTGATATAACCAACAAAATCTGCGATGTCGAACTTGTAATTTTCGTCGAAAATTCCACCGCGCATGCAATTAAAAAGCACATTTGAAAAATGTCTTGTATTTTGAAGATTATCGGCTGTGAGTTGCAAACCATCTGCATTGGATATCAACTTTACAAGATTCTGAGTTCCGAGCTCAATATCTTCTTCCACTTCTTTACGGAGTGCTTCTTGGTCTTTTAATTTTACTGAAATTTCTACGAGTTCAGAAGGACCTTGGTTTACATTGGCAACGATCATCCAGCTCTGTTCACTTTTTGCTTGAAGTTTGACATCCTGAACAACAAAAAACGCCCCTTTTTCCGCTTTGACATCTTTTTCTTGCGTAACAATTTGGCCTTTTTTGAAATTATTCAATTGCAAAGAAGAAATTAAATACGTTGGATGATCTAATCCGACAGACCAAGCAATATTTGCTTTCAATGCTTCGCTAGGTTCTGCTTTATCAACAATAATAGCACTTAAAGCAAAAATACCTAAGCTGCCCTCTAACTCACTTTTTTTGTATGCATCCGCTAAATTACTGTAGGAATTTTGCATATCCGATCCGAGTCCGTAGGGCAAAATATTTTGTATTCCGTCTAAAACAGAAACTTGAACATCTGTTTCGCTGTTGTTTATCAGTCGAGCTTTTTTTACGAATCCAAATTGATTACTTGTATTCCACTGATAACGATAGGTTAAACCAAGATTCTGATTTATTTCTTCGAAGATGATCTTATTTCCATAGGCATTTTTATATAAATTCCGAACGATTTGATACACGCCTTCATACTTCATCGAAAAGGGTTCCCAAAGCATTGTTTTATCTTGTTGATGAACAAGCAAAATGGTTTTACTACCGGTTATTTCTGCTGATTCTTTAATCTTATCCTCTGTATAATAAGGGAATAAAGCTTTTTCAGCATTTTTTCTACCGGCACTTAATCCGCCATTACTCGAAATAAACAGCCAATGATTTGATTCGCTAACCAAGCTCATAAAGAAAGGTCGCATTTGATCACTATTCGAAATTTTGTAAAAATTCTCATGATTGATTTTTACGAAATCGCCCATCACTTCAGCTTCCTGAAAGCTAGCTTCTGTTTTGCCTATGTAGATTGGATTTTTACTCACTTTATTCTTCGGTTTTCTTGTTTTCTAATTCTCTTCAAAAAAATATTTTCTTGGATATTCCTCTATTTTTAGCACTCTTTTATTTTACCAAGAAGGGAATATTTGCTGTTGCACAATGCTTAAATCCATCATTCGCATAAACGAACAAACGGTATTGACCTGCACCGGGCGCAATAAATTTTAATAAACCTTCTGCTGCTTCTATTATTTCAACAGAAATTGTTTCCGGACGAGTTTCATAATCGCCACCGTCTTTTAAATCCGTACTTTCAGCAAGAATTTCCCATTTATAACTTATTGTATCTTGATTGAAATCGTGGATTTTTATAAAAGCGGTATATTCTTTCCCCTTTTCTAAAACGACACTCTCGTAAGCTGTTTTTTGATTGAGCGTAAATTCAACGATCTGAGGTGTTCTATTTTCCGGCCATTTTTCCTCATTCCATAAATAATGCATTATATCAACCGTTTCCGTTTCGTTTCCATTTTCCAGAAATAATCCATACCACGTTGGCGTACGTTCTTGTTTTTGTCCCCATAAAAAAACGAATGAACCTATGCAATGGATCGAATCAGCTTCAATTCCAGCTTTGTATCTTTCCAAATAACCAGCCGCTTTGACTGTGCTATTTTCTTCGATAGGCACGCCCCAGGATGTTTTTGGAACTTCCCAATGGCCTTTTGGCCCCCATTCAGTAACCATATAAGCTCCTTCCCAACCACTTTCTTTCACCATTTCAGGCAATTCAGCAAGCTTTCCGTAAATCTGAAACGAAAGCAAATCGAGATCAGGACTTCTTTCTTTTATAAAATCAACTTCTTGTTTTGTAATTCCTGCTAAGCTTGTAGTTGTTAAATGATTCGAATCTACTTCGTGGATCATCATTGAGATTTCATTCACGGCATCCCAAACTTTTGGGTTTTTGTATCTTAAATTCAGTTCGTTTCCAATTCCCCACATCAGCAGCGCAGGATGGTCTTTTAACTCGATCACTTCTTTTCTAATTCGTTCTAACTGTTGTTTAACAGCAATTGAATCGTTGTAATCAAAGCCGTGACGCTCTCTTGCCACCTCAATTCCCATCACAACCATTAAGCCGTATTTATGTGCTTCGTCTAGCACTTCCTTTCCACTTTGACGACCATTATCTATTCGCCAGGTTCTAAAAGAATTTCCGTTGTGTTTTGCCAAAGCAGGAATTTGTCCAAATTCAAGTCCGGCTCCTTTGAGGTAAAAAGGATTATTGTTTACAAGCAATTGATATTTACCTTCGGATTTTTGCAAAGTTACCTTGGCAGTATTATTTTGTGTTTCAGTCATATTTTTTTGTTTCATATCCAATTCACATCCGCTTAGAATAAAAACAAAAAGAATTAAGGTGATCGAATAGTTTTTCATCTCTGGTTGTTATGGTTTAATTAATGCTTCTTGAACTTCTTCGAGCGTTTTTCCTTTGGTTTCAACCACGTATTTTATAACAAAAACCACAGACAGGATTGCTAAACCTGCATAAATTGCGAAGGTTATGGTAGGCCCTAAATTGGATAGTTCCCATGGAAAAAACTGGGTGACCGTGTAACTTACCAAGGAATTAAAAAAGCCCACTATCGAAATAGCAATTCCTTTCATATTTCCGGGGAATATTTCGGATAACATGGTCCACATCACGGGGCCTAAGGATACAGCAAACGCAGCCACATACAGCAAGATGGCTACAAGAACCAGAATCGCATTGATATGGATAAAGTTCTTGATATCGTTTTGTTTAAAATCATTAAACTGGGCTGCTGTTAAAAGAGGCTCTACCTTTGCAAACACTTCATTCTGAGAGTCGAATGTTTTACCATTTAAAATACTTAATGCAGCTTTCACTTCCATATTCTCGACTTTATAAATCGATTCGTTATTAAAATCGTAGCTTGCATTATTAAATGCTAAGGCAGCCAAAGACAAAGCAATGGCCATGGCTGAAGTTCCAATAATCAACAATGGTTTACGTCCTAATTTATCGATGAACCAAATGGCTACAAAGGTGAATATCAAATTAGTAAGACCAACTACAATCGCCTGTAAGAAGGAGGCGTCCGTACTTCCACCAGCTTGTTCGAAAATAGTTGGAGCATAATAAAAAATGGCATTGATACCAGTAATTTGCTGGAAAAACGCCAATCCAAATGCAATAATCACAATTAAGCGCATTCTTTTGCTAAAGAAATCGGCATACGTACCTTTGGCTTCTTTTTTGGCAATTCCTCTTTGAATTTCGCCTATGGTTGTACTTGCAAATTCTTCCCCTCCAATTTTCACCAAGATCTTTTTTGCTAGAGTAACTTCATTTAATCTTTGAATGAGCCATCTTGGACTGCGAGGAACGGCAAAAAGTGCAAAAAAGTAAATGATTGCAGGGATCGCTTCCACTC
Source organism: Bacteroidales bacterium (assembly GCA_016933745.1). Lineage (GTDB taxonomy): Bacteria > Bacteroidota > Bacteroidia > Bacteroidales > UBA12170 > UBA12170. Next base: position 12,209 of record JAFGAK010000170.1, on the reverse strand, counting down.
CAAGCATCCATCGCCAGCTTTCGCCAGCTATATCTTTTAGAAAATAATTCGAAAAATAAGCAACAGAAATACCTAAAACAATGTTTAGCTGATTTAAGGAAACTAAGCTACCGCGAAGTTTTGCTGGTGCTATTTCAGCAATATAAATTGGAGCAATTAAGATGGCCCCACCAATACCTACACCACCAATTATTCTTGCAATGACAAAAGAGATATAGCTCATAGCCATGGCCGACCATAAAGCCGAAACCGTAAAAAACAGAGCTGTAAAAATCAGTATTTTCTTTCGCCCGAATTTATCGCTTAGTGGACCAGCCACAATATTTCCAAACATCGCTCCGAAAATTACACAGCCAACAGCAAAACCGAGTTGCCAATCCGACATTTCGAAATAGACTCTGATTCCGCTTACCGCACCTGAAATTACTGCACTATCGAAACCTAGAAGAAAGCCTCCCATAGCAACAATAAGACTGATTAATATGGTATATGATTTTTTCATTTATCGATTAAATTGTTGTGTTTGTAGGTTTGTATGAAAGAATAATTGTTTGGATTGCGTGGGCGGGAATTCGACTATTTGCCGTTTTTTCTGCAAGGGATAAGCTAAACGAAATTGCTTCGTCGGACTCGTTCATTAGAACAATTACGATACTTGCGTCTTCATTTAAAAATGCGGTACTAAGTAATTTATTAGCAGATGAAACACTGCTAATTCTTTTAGCTCCCGGACGAATGAATTTAGAGAAATGGCCGATGTAATAATAAGAATTTGTGAAAGTTAGGCTTCCTGTTTTTGTATCTCCATGCACCGGAGCAAAACATAAATTATCGACATGATTTGGCCCTCCGGTTTCATCCAATAAGATGTTCCAATCCGTCCAAGCTACGGTGCCGTTACTGAAATCGTTTATCATCGATTTTCCGTAACGCTCAGCCAATTTAGGATCTTCATTCAACAATCTTTCCAAGTCATATCCTTCGTTACAGCCTTCGGTGAACATGAGTTTTTTATCTGGATAGGCTTCGTTCACTCTTTGAACATTTTCGAACATTGGTTGACCATCTTTCCAATCTTCGTACCAATGAAATCCAGATCCCCAAGCATATTTTGAAGCTTCTGGATCATCAAAAATGGTATTCACACGTTGAAAAAGCAAATCACGATTGTGATCCCAAACAATAATATTTTTGTCTCCCAAACCAGCATTTTCTAGTGTTGGTCCTAAATAATTTTTAAGAAAGTCGCGTTCTTCTTCGGCAGTATAAATGCAGGATTCCCAGCGCTGAGTTGCCATCGGTTCATTTTGAATTGTTAATCCCCAAATTGGTATTCCCTCTTTCTCGTATTCTTGAATAAATTTTACGTAATAATTTGCCCAAGGCTGATAAAATTCTTCTTTTAACTTTCCGCCTTGCAACATATTATTATTTGTCTTCATAAAAGCCGGTGGACTCCAAGGACTGGCGTACATTGTTAATTTTCCACCTGCCGATTCGATGGCTTTTTTTGTAAATGGAATTCGGAATTTACGGTCGTGCTCCAGATTGAAGCTTTTTAATTCTTTGTCACCTTCTTCGATATAGGTATAGCTTTCGCTAGAAAAATCACAGCTATGAATGATGGTGCGTGCCAAAGAGTATCCAATGCCTTTATCCACACTGAAATAGGCTTCCATAAACTCCTCTTGTTGTTCTTTGGGAAGTTTATAAAATGTTTCAGCAGCGGCATCCGTTAGTGCAGCACCAATTCCTAAAAAAGTTTGAAATTGTCGTTTTGGATTTACAACAATATCTGCTTCTGTTTCTAAAGGCTGTTTAAGATTTTCGAAAACAAGCGATTTGGATTTAGTAAGCTTAATATCAGTGTGATGCGCCGTAGTATAAACAAAGTTTTCCATCGTTGAAACATTTATGGATAAAACATTCTTGTTTTCCTGACAAGTAGAATTACAACCTGCAAATAAAACAACGGTAAATGCAACAATGATTAATGAAAATCCTTTTCGAGTATTTTTCACTATTCCAATCATTTTTTAATTTGTTTTATTGGTAAACTCTTATATAATCCACTAAGAATTCTCGAGGGAAAATAGTATCATCCACACCATAACCACCATCGGAATTTCCTCCTATTGCCAGATTTAAAATGATAAATTGATTTTTGTAATAAGGCCAAGCGCTATCGTTGTAGGCTGAAGGGGTATAGGTATAATGTAAATTCCCATCCACGTAAAATAGAATTTTAGATTCATTCCATTCCATACTATAAATATGAAATTCTTCTTCAGCTGTTGCCAAACTTTGAGTGTGGTGATTTACCGTATTGCCATAACTGGAAGGTGTGTGCAAGGCACTGCTTACTTCGTTGGGTCGATAGCCCCAATATTCCATGATATCTATTTCGCCACAAGCTGGCCAACCCACCGTGGTAATATTATCGCCAAGCATCCAAATTGCTGGCCAAACGCCAGTTCCAGAAGGCACTTTAGCACGAACTTCCACTTTTCCATACAAGAATGAAAAAATGCCTTGTGTTTTCAATCTTGCCGAAGTATAAGCCGAATTGTTATAATTTTCTTTTAAAGCAGTTATCACCAAATTTCCACCCCGTTGTACAACATTAGCAGATCGATTGGTATAATATTGTAATTCGCCATTTCCCCAACCGCCTGAACCAGTTCCAATATCATAATTCCATTTTGAGCCTGATGGCGCGCCATCGGTATCAAATTCATCGCTCCAAATTAATTTATTGGCCACATAAACTGTAACACTTTTGGAAGTAGTAATGGAATGATTTGTTTTAGAATAGGCAACAACGTAAACGGTATAATCATTGGTTCCTTTGGGTGTATAGGTGTATTCTTGAATACCGGTAGTGCTTTCAACTTCGGTTCCATCGCCAAAGCGGAAACCATATTTAACGGCATCAACAGCAGTGGCGCTGCATCGGATCACTCCGCTTCCATCACCGTTCGGATTAGTTGCATCGGCACCAACCACAGTTATTGTTAGTGCAAGACTTGTTGGGATAATCACTTCCGGTTCCGGATCTGGTTCATCTCCTCCATTTCCTTTTGTGCAAGAAAATAGCACAAACATTAAAACAACGAGTAAATTTAATTTTCCAAACTGCCTTTTCAACATAATCCCTCCTTTATTAATTCAATAGATAAAGAAGGGGTTTTAAAAACCCCTTCTTATCTGCTTCTCTCTATCTATTCTTCTACTGCTATCAATTTTACAAACCAACCTAAACCATCAGCACCAACAGTTCTAAGATTCATTTCATTAGCTGATCTCGATAAAATCACATAGCTATGATCTCCTCCAACGTAAAATCCGTGGTATCCAATATTTGAAAAAGTTAAGGTTTCTTGACCTCCAGGAGCTGATAATGCCCATCCTTCGCTATAATCAGCCAAAGGATAATTCACATATTCTCCATCGCCATTTGCATCCATTCCAGGATCGCCAATATCGGTATTCATGGCTGCTGCTTTTCCGTAGGCTGTTCCGTTAGTAATATGTGTAAATGTTCCATCTACATTAAATACAAAACGATCGTCGTAAGCACCTAAACCATCTTTATCAAAAGGTGCAGCAGCCCACCAAATAGGATCAGGTGAATCAGCTGGGCCAACTCCAAAATGGCCGGGCGTTTCGGCAGCAATTCTCCATGTACGTTCACTATCAGCAGTTAACATGGTGAGTAAATCTGCTGGAGGTGAATAAAGAGTAAGAACTTCTACTTCGGTACTTACACTTGAAGTTACACCTGCAGTTCCGATTGCAACAGCAGTTACAGTGTATTTAAATGTACCGGTTTTACTAAAAGCATAGGTTTTTGTTCCGGATGGAGCCATTGTTTCAACTCCGTCGTATACAAATTTATACGTAATTGCATTTGCTGCTTTTACCGTAAATATAACCTCTCCGCTTCCATCTCCATTTGGGTGGGTGTCATCTTGTCCAACTATTTGTGTAAATATTTGAACACTGGATGGCGCAATAATATCACCAAATTCTCTGTCAACTTTTTGGCAACTACTAAATGCAAAAGCAATCGACAGAATTAGTCCAGATATATATTTTAATTTTTTCATTTCTATAATTTTAATGTTTCAAATCTCATTATCTAAATAAATAACTCCTTTAGATTAATGAAAATATAGATTATCAATATAAACTGTTGCTGTAGAAGAAGCAAAAAGCATTTGAGTAATTCCTGTGAGATTAGTTGTATAATCTGCTAAAGGAATATCAACACTTGTCCAAGCTCCCAAAACAATATTTGAAACCGCTATTTCGTGCTCTTTAGTTGGACCATCAGGCATGGAAGTATTTACTAATTTAAATCCAAGTGAAGTTGCATCATTGGTCCAATAATCAAAATGAACGTAAGTTTTTCCAGAAACATCTGTAGGATTATCGTAATCTAATACAATACCAGTATAATTTAAGGCCTCATATTTTAAGGTTTCATTTCCTTCTAAAGTAATGGTAGTAAGAACCGTTGTTTGGCCCCAACCCGGGTTCCATTCAGTAGAAGTAATTGGAGTGTAGGCATCGCTAAAAACAGAAATTACATCTGCAGCAGCAACAGTTGGTGTAGGTGCAGCAGTTGTTGGAGCATCGGATAATTCAGTATAGAAATACAAATTATCGATATAAACAGTTGCTGATGAAGAGGAGAATAACAATTGTGTTATCGCCTCCATATTGGTCGTATATTCCGAAAGTGGTATGTCAACACTTTGCCAACTTCCTAAAACAAGATCCGAAACTGCTACTTCCGATTCTTTAGAAGCGCCATCAGGTTGCGATGTATTTACAATTTTGAAAGCGAGGCTTGTTGCATCGGTAGTCCAATAATCGAAGTGAACATGCGTTCTACCTGATAAATCGGTAGGATTATCATAATCCAATACAATTCCTGTATAATTCAATGCTTCGTATTTCAAAGTGTTGTTTCCATCAATGTCCACCGTGGTTAAAGTAGTTGTTTGTCCCCAACCTGGATTCCACTCATTGGAAGTGATATTTGTATAAGTATCACTAAAAACAGAAGTTACAGTAGATGCAAATGCTGTTGGAACGGGAGCTCCGGCAACTGGCGCAGAAGGCGTTTCAACATAGAAATAAATATTATCAATAAATACTGTTCCGGCAGCCCAGCCATCTCCAACAAATTTAAGTTGGAAAACCTCATTCACACTAAGTCCTTGATCAGTCCATGCTGAAATTGGAATATCAATACTTGTCCAAGCATCCGCAGTTAATTCGCTCCAAACTGGTTTTTCAGTAGAAGCACCATCTTGTCCGTTAATTAGTGAAGTTTCTATTCTCGAAACATCGGCAGTCCATACATCCATGTGTAAAAATTCCATTCCAGAAACATCAATTGTTTCGCCGATTCCAATTCCTTGGTAGCTTAGATTGATGTATTGAAGCATTTTATCGCCATTCAAATCAAACTCTGCCCAACTTGAACCTTGTCCGGCTTGTCCCCAATCAGGGAAGTAATTTGTTCCAGCAACATCGGTATATACCGCGCTATAAATGGAAATAACATCCGCTGCATTTCTTGCTTGTGGAGTTGCAGCAGATACGGTTGGTTGAACAATTGCTGTTACAACAAATTCTTGTGTATAATCTGTGGTTGCAATTGCACCACCTTTGGCTACTACTGTAATAGAATATGTGCCGGCATCTTGATACGTGTACGAAGCCGTTTCTCCAATATTTGCAGAAACGGGAGTTTCATCAGTCACTTCACCAAAATACACATCGAAGAAAGTTGCGAAATCAGCATTGGCTGTAACATTTACTTTTTTTGATACTGCTTGATCGTTTTCGATCACAACCACTAAGTTTTCAGGAGCTCTGAAGGAAACCACTAAATTTTGAGTGACTTCAGTAACTTTTCCTGTAACTCCTAAAGCAACAATTCTTACTTGATATTCACCTTCGAGGTAGGTGTGAGTTACGCTTTTACCCTGTTTAACTGTTTCAGGCTCTGCGGTTCCATCTCCAAAATGAACGGCATAAGAAGTTGCTCCTTCGCCGTTAGGAGTAATTGTAACTACTCCGGTATTATCCTGAGTAATTCCATAAAGTGCAGTAATATTCGATGGTGCTTGAGCGGTTGCAACAAAGTCGAAATTATCTTCTACTTTTTTACAACTCCAAACCAGAGCGACGATTAAAACTGCATTTACAATATATTTTAACGCTTTCATATTTTTAAGATTTTATATTTTTAGTATCCGACGTTTTGTGTTAAACCAGAAATATCGATTTCCTGCTGAGGAATTGGAAATACTTCGTTTTTACCTGATACAAAACCACTTATCTTAGCTGCAGCTTGTCCGGTTCTTACTAAATCGAAGAAACGGTGACCTTCCATTGCAAGTTCAAAGTTTCTTTCTGCCCAAATTGCTTCTGTTAAAGCTGAACCCGTCAATAGAATTTTATGATCTTCATCACCAAAAGCACGTGCTCTTACTTGATTCAAGTAATCTTGAGCTTTTCCATCGTCTAAACCACTCCGATTGAAAGCTTCTGCTGCCATGAGCAATACATCTGCATAACGAATGGATCTGTAATTAGTCAAATAATTCAACTCTGTTTGTGCTCCACTTTCGCCGGCACGAGGAATGTATTTGTTGTTATAATAGCCTGTATGTTTATAACCTTCGGCATAAGTAGCGCCAGTAGCATCAGCAAAAGCAACAATATCCAAAATAGTTGCATCTTTTCTGCTATCGCCGGCTTCATAAGAATCTACTAAATCTTGAGTAGGAATATTAAAACTCCAACCAGAAGCATAAACAGGACCAGAAAAGGCACGAGGACCGTTATGAATTACGCCAAAGTTTCCTTCTGTTCCTTGAGGAGTGTAACCCCAATCCCACCAATTAGATGTATTTGTAAATTGAACTTCGAAAACAGATTCAGGACCATTCTCTCCTGCTCTTAGGAACTGATCGCCGTAATTATCTACCAAACTATAAACACCAATTACATTTTCTAAAGTAGTAGCAGCATCGCTGAATTTATCTTGGAACAAATACACTTTTCCAAGTAAAGCCTGAGCAGCAAATTTGGTTACTCTTCCTTTTTGTGATTGCGCAGAAGGTAAAACACTTATTGCATTCAGAAGATCTGTTTCAATTTGAGCATACACTTCTGATTTTGGCACTCTTTGTAATGTTTTGGAATCGCTTGCTGTTAATCTGTGATCCGTTACCAAAACAACATCTCCAAAAAATTTAACCAATTCGAAATAATAATAAGCTCTCAAGAAATACACTTCTCCATATAAAGCCTCTTTGGTATCGAAATCTAATTTATCTTTATTTTCGACTAAATAATTGGTACGATTTACACCTTCGTATAACCATTTCCAAATGGAAGTAAGATTATCGTTGTTTGGATTGTGAACCATATCATCGATGTGCTGCAATCCAATTACATCGGTAGCACTTTCTCCACCACTAAATGAGTTATCGGATGCAATATCTCCAATTAAAATATCTAAGTACATCCACTGAAGTGGATCGTAAGCTCCAACAACGGCAGCTTCGTAATCAGCAGCAGCATTAAAGTACACATCTGCTGTAATTTCATAATTTTCTTTAGGATCAAAATCTACATATTTTGTACATGCTGATGCTATGAAAAGTAATGCAATAAAAATTGATATATGCTTAACTATTTTCATGATAATGATTTTTAAAATTTAACACTTAAGCCTACTAACCAAACTCTAGGTTGAGGATAAGAACCTCTATCGATCCCTGTATCCAATACTCCGGAAGAAATTTCAGGATCGTAGCCCGAATAATTTGTGAATGTAAAAGCATTTTTTACTTGAGCATAAATGCGCAAATGATCGAAACCAGCTCTTTCAATAAGTGCATTTGGAAGGGTATAACCCACTTGAATATTTTTGATTTTAGCAAAAGAACCATCTTCTACATAATAATCTGAAGCGCGACGGTTGTTGTTAGAATCGATAAATGTAACGCGTGGTTCTGTATCGCTTGTTCCTTCACCAGTCCAACGATCGAGAATTCCTGCATAACGATTGGTATAATTCAAGTTACGCTCGTAAGCACGATAAATATCTCCTCCTATTGATGCGTAGGTAAATACATTGAAATCAAAATTCTTGTAATTGAGTGTTAAACTCCAACCAATTGTGAAATCTGGGAATGGATCACCGATTTTAGTACGATCGGAATCATTGATAGTTCCATCATGATTGATATCTACATAACGAATATCACCTGGTTGAGCACCTGTTTGATAAGCGTGTGCGTCAACTTCTGCCTGATTTTGGAAAATTCCGTCTGTTTTATAACCATAAAAATAACCTGGAGAATATCCTTCTTCAAAACGAGTTAAAAGTGTGTATGGAATTCCATAACCAGCACCCCAAATAAATTTATCGCCATTATTAATTTCCTCAACAACATTTGTTGAAGTAGTAAAATTAACAGATGTATTCAATTTTAAATCTTGTCCGAATGTATCTGCATAACTTACTGATAAATCGATACCTGAACTTTTTGTTTTTCCAATATTAGAAGATGGGTATTCAGGAGTCCCAAGATACAATGACAAGGTTGGGTTAAAAAGAAGATCGTTTACTGTTTTAACGAAATAATCTGCATTCAATGTAATTTTATCGCTGAATAAACGAATATCAAAACCTGCATTAAACTGAATTTGATTTTCCCAAGTTACATCGTAATTTGGTATAGATTGTAAAGTAGAACCACTTACGATATTACCATCGAATGTGTATTTAGGGAAGGTTGAAATACGTGCATATTGCGGATTGATATTATCGTTTCCTACTGCACCGTAACTTCCTCTGAATTTAAGGTAACTAATGGCTGGGAAATTGAAAAATTCTTCGCTTGATGCTACCCAACCTAAAGAAGCTGATGGGAAGAACGCAAACTTATTATTCTGTCCGAAACTAGTTGATCCATCAACACGACCGGTAAAAGAGAATAAATATTTTTCTAGGTAATCATAATTTACTCGACCAAAATAGGATAAATTTCTACTTTCATATTGCCATGATCCGGCAGTTTGAGATTCTGCATCGCCTGTGGCGGAACTAACATCGGCATATTCCCAAGAATTGTATGGAACATCTTGCGCATTGGCAGTTATGTTGCTACCCGTGTTTTTTCCTATTGAAAAACCTGCAATGGTTTCGAAGAAATGAGTTTGGTTGATATTGAAATTGTAGTTTCCATACATCTCGTAAGTAAAACTAAAATAATTGGTATTTGATTCTGAAATACGATTGTGGGTAGATGTTTCGTCACCAGAAACCGGATCAACGGTAACAATTGGCGACAAATCTTGGTGTGCAGTAGTGCTGTTATGGCCATCGCCGTACCAAACTAATGGGTTAAAGTTTTTACCATAAACATCAACGTAAGTATAACCAAAACGAGAAGTGATTTTAAAATTATCCAAAACATCGTATTGCAATTCTAACTTACCAAAAAGTTTATTTGTTTTTCCGAGATTATAGGTATCATTGATTAGTGCCAATGGGTTTTTAATCTCTTGTGTAATGGTACTGCTTACTCCAAAACTTCCATCAGGAGCATAAGGAGATACAGTTGGATCGAAGTTAAGCGCATTTGAAAGCACAGAACCGATATTGTTCTCCGACAAGCTTTTGCCAGCGATATTGGCATAACTTGTATTCAATATAAAAGTAAGTTTATCGGATAAACTTGTATTGAAATTAGCAGTTAAATTTGCACGATTAAAATACGATTTATCTCCACCTCCAACAACTCCGTCTTGAGCTAAATAACCTGCAGAAAGGAAGAATGAAGAGTTTTCGCTACCTCCAGAAGCTGTTATATTATTAGATGAAATTGGCGCTTCTTGAAAAACTTCTTCTTGCCAATTTGTACCTAATCCCAATGCATTTAAATTTGGGAATATCAAATTGCCACCAGCTGCAACACTTGCTTCATTCAAAATGGCGGCATATTCGCTAGCATTTAATACATCAATGGTTTTAGTAACTTGTTGGATACCATATGAAGAGCTATAAGTAAAAGAAGTTTTTACATTTCGGTCGCCCGATTTGGTTTTAACCACAATTACTCCGTTACCTCCACTTACCCCATAAATTGCAGTAAGTGCAGCGTCTTTTAACACGTTCATCGACTCGATATCGGCAGGATTAAGTGCATTTAAATCCTCCAAAGTTTGGGTAACTCCGTCAATAACGACTAAAGGGTTAGTTCCTGTATAGGAAGGAATTCCTCGAATAAGCACAGTTGGAGTTGCGCCTGGAGAACCACTTGAAATCACATTGACTCCAGAAGCCATACCTTGCAAAGCTTCCTCAGTGCGCACAGGATGCAAATTTTCAATTTCTTTTTTGCCTACAACAGAGACAGAGCCAGAAACTTTGGTAATTTTCTGTGTGCCGTAACCAACAACTACAAACTCATCCAGTGAATTTGCAAGCACGTTCAGGCTAATATAGAGTGGTTGGCCGGTTAGCTCCACTTCTACTTTCTCATAACCAACATACGAAATTTCAATTGTAGTCGCGTCAACAGGGACTTCAAAAGAAAATTCGCCATCGATATTTGTCATGGTTCCGATGCTAGTTCCTTTGAGTACAATAGATGCACCGGGCAAAGGAAGATTGTCATCAGATGAAATTACTACTCCACTTACTGTTTTCTGTGCTTGAGCCGAAGCAAAAAAGGCACTAAAAACAAACAGAAGTAAGAAAAGTAATTTAGCATTTTTGGTAAAAAAACTTAATTTCATACGATCATGATTTTAGTTATAATGTATTTGATTTATAAATAATTGATTTAATTCTTTCTGAAAACGTAGATCTTCTTTCAGTGAAATAAGATTCGATCTATAAAAATTTACAATCGATTGCGGAACTTTTACATAAAATAACTTGCAATAGCTTAGTGAAACCAAACAGGGTAAGAAATTCATGCGGAAGAAGAGAAAAAATCTGTAAGTGAAATTAGACCCTACTTTATTGAATGTGTAGAAATCAACTGATGCAAATTCAACCGATAAATAGCTTAACTCAGTTACAGGCTCCATGATAACCTTCGGAGTAAAATACTTGTCAATTTGCTCAATAAACTTCTTTTTCATAGTCTCAGATTCCCTAATCGATTTTCAAACTTACACAATAATAAGAAAGCAATGCAATTTTTAAGGCACATCAAGAATACGTCATATTTATTTTTAGATTACATCAATAATACAACATAAGATTTGTAATTATTTGTTTTTATGTGTTTTATATATTATTTTAACAATTGTTTTTACAACTACAAAAATAAATAAAATACAACATTTGAAAAAACAGGCAATTTATTTAGCCGACTTTGGATTTAGAAATTTAAAATGAATTCTAGCAGGTTATTATCCCGATCGAGATTGAATTTACGCCGCAAACGGTAACGTGCTATTTCGACTCCTCTGGCAGAAATATTCATAAGCAAAGCGATCTCTTTGGTCGAGATATTGAGGCGAAGATAGGTAGCCAATTTTTGCTCTTTAGGACTTAAATTTGGATATTGTTCTTTTAACCTTTTCAAGAACTCTTCGTGCACTGCTTCGAAATGTTCTTCAAAAACACGCCATTGATTTTTATCTTCAATTTCCTTATTGATACGCCGGATTAATGCTTGGTTTTGACTACGAATAATATCATCGGTGGTTTTGGAATTCATTTTATCCAATTCCCCTTTTAGTCGATTCAACAATTTATTTTTTTGAATCATTTGCAAAGTAGAATTAGCCAATTCTTTATCTTTCGCTAACATCTCTACTTTCAATTTTTCGTTTTTTAGTCGAATCAACTCCTTCTCAGCTAGGAGCATTTCACGTTTAATCTTATTTTCATTCTGACGACGAATACGCAATTGCTCAATTTTTTCTTTTCTTTTTAAGATCGATGCTTGAATTTTAGCCAAGTACACCAGAAACCAAACGAATATCAGAACTAAGATACCATATCCGATAAACGCCCACCATGTTTTGTACCAGGGCGGGAGAATTCGAAAAGTGTAAAATGCTTCTTTACTAATCGTATTAAATCCGTTTTTTGCCTGCACGCGAAAGGTATAAGAGCCCGCCTCTAAATTGGTGTATTCTCTAGTTCTTTTTTC
>JAFGAK010000169.1 GCA_016933745.1 Bacteroidales bacterium | reverse complement strand
GGGGCTGTATCAAAAGTCCACGAATTAGCTCGTAGATAAAAGATAACAGCAAAAAAATTAGACAATTAATTGAAAAAGTTCTTTGAAATAAGAGAAAAAAAACGTATTTTTTACAAGTGGCAAAATTAATTAAATTAGGCACTTGGGTACATGAAAAAATACAAAGATTATCATCAAAATCAAGTAACATTTTTACCACCAAGCCTTGACCAGTTGATCGCACCAAATCATCTGGTTCGGGTGGTAGACAAATTTGTCTCTCAGCTTTCTTCAAAAATTTGGGAACACGTTTTTACAGGTGGTGGAGCTCCAGCGTATCCACCACGAATGATGATGAAAATAATTCTCTACGCATACAGCTGTAAAATATTCACGAGCCGCCCAATAGCAAAGGCAGTTCGCCAAGACGTTACTTTTATGTGGTTGGCTGGTTTGGAACAACCAGACTTCAACACAATCAATCGCTTCCGCAGCAAGTATTTTAATGGTGTTTTAGATGAAGTCTTTGCACAACTGCTTGACTATCTTCGAGAAAAAAAATACGTTACATTCGCTGACTTTTTCGTTGATGGAAGCAAGTTTGAAGCAGATGCTGGCAAATTTACTTATGTCTGGAAAAAGAATACAGAGCGTTATAAACAAGCTGTGTTAGAGAGAGTTCAGAAATTGTTTGTAGAAATAGAAGAACTCAATCTTGAAGAAGATAAAAAATATGGTGATTCCGATTTGCCCGAATGTGGCGAGTCAGCTGATGTAACTTCAGAAGAAATAAAGGAAGTCGCACAAAATATTAGTGATAAGCTGACTGAAATCACCGGCAAAAAACAGAAGCGTCAAATACAGAGTAAACTCAATAAGTTAAGCAAAGAAGCTTATCAATTGGAAAAGTATGAACAGCAAGAAGAAATTTTAGGTGATCGAAATTCATACTCTAAAACAGATACAGGTTCCACATTTATGAGAATGAAAGACGATCGTTTGCGTGCAGCATATAATCTGCAAATCAGTACTGAAAATCAATTTATCATGAATTACTCAGCAAGTCAAAACGCTTCTGACACAGCCAGTTTCGCAGACCATCTTGAAAAAATTGTAGAACGTGGTGAAAAATATTTACCAGACAACTACATGGGCGATAGCGCTTATGGCAGCGAAGAGAATAGTGTTTTATTGGAAAAGAACAAAATTAATAACTTCTTAAAATACAATACATTTCATCAGGATGAAAAAGGTAAAAAATCGAAGAATCCTTATCACCGAGATAAATTTGTTTACAATAAAAAAGATGATAATTTCAAATGTCCTCAAGGTCAACTGTTGCTTTACAAAGAGACCATTGAACGAAAATCAAAAACTAATTTTGTATCTACAATTCGAGTTTATGAATATGAGAATTGTAATGCTTGCCCTGTAAAATCGAAATGCACAGAAGCTAAAGACAACAGACAAGTGTATTATAATACTACACTTGAAGCCTATAAAGAACAGATGAGAGAGAATTTGAGTTCTGAAAAAGGCAAAGAGCTTCGGAAGCGACGAGGATTTGAAGTTGAAACTCCATTCGGAGATTTCAAGCGCAACTGCTCATTTTCTCGCTTTCATTTACGTGGTCTTCCTAAAGTCGAACATGAGATTGGATTATTGTGTATTGCTTACAATCTTCGAAAGATTTACTTCAAAGAACTCAAAAAAGCGGCTTAAAATCGCTTAAAATGCCTCATCAAACCCGGAAAACAATCTGAATTCAATTTTCCATCTGAAAATTTTTCTATCCATTCCAAATTTTGTCTTATTTTTATCAACCTGAATTTTTTCTCTTATTTCAATGATTGACTTTTGATACAGCCCC
>JAFGAK010000168.1 GCA_016933745.1 Bacteroidales bacterium | reverse complement strand
TTTTATTTTGGCGGACAACTGATTTATGGAAATATTAAGAGTTATATTTTATTCAATGCTTTTGATAAAGTAAAAGAAGTGTATGATTTCGACCAAACACTTCCTCAAGGGAAATTAGGCATCCATGATGAATTTACACTCTTGGAAATGGCAAACGATTTGGATGCTGTTCAAGAACCTTTTTTATCTGCTCTTTTTACGCTTAGTTCGCATTCACCTTACGACGAACCAAAACCGGATAAAGAAGTTTTACCTTGGGGCGATAACGAACGACAATACATCAATTCCGCTTATTACACGGATCAGAGTTTAAAGAAATTCTTTGCAAAAGCAAAAACAAGCAGCTGGTACAAAAACACTTTGTTTATCATTGTGGCGGATCATTCACATAACAGCTATCGAAATCATAAGATGCAATCCTCTGCTTACCATAAAATTCCATTGTTATTTTATGGGGACGTTTTGAAACCTGAATATCGAGGAAAAGTTAATATGCATCTAGGCTATCAGCCCGACTTAGCCGCTACACTCCTGCCTCAAATTGGATTGGATGCCCGCAATTTTAAATACAGCAAAAATTTATTGGATCCAAAATCGAGTCGTTTTGCCTACACAGCCTACGAAGAAGGTTTTGTTTGGCTTCGACCACAAGGGGAAGTATCGTACGAAAAACGTTTTGACTATTACTATGTAAATACCGTTCCAGAAAATGAATTCGAGCACTATAGCAAGGAAGGAAAAGCGTTTTTACAAGTTTTGTTTCAAGATTATATGGATCGTTAATGCCTATCTATCAACTTGCCGATGACTCATTTGATTTTCCTGACGCTAATTTAGCAGACGATGAAGGTTTGATTGCAGTTGACGGCGATTTATCGCCAGAAAGGCTACTCAATGCTTATTCGTCAGGAATTTTTCCATGGTATGAGCAAGGAAGTCGAAAACTTTGGTGGTCGCCAAACCCACGAATTATTCTCAATCCAAAAACAATCCATCGATCTAAAAGTTTAAAACGAAAACTAAATTCAAAAGTCTACCAATGTAAATTTGACACGAATTTTGATGCAGTAATTAACGAATGCGCCAAAACAAGCAGAAAAGACGAAGATGGCACTTGGTTGGTAGATGAGATGATTGCTGCTTATCGGAAATTGCACCAGCTTGGTTATGCGCATTCCGTTGAAACCTATTATCAAAATGAGTTGGTTGGTGGTTTGTATGGAATATCACTTGGTAAAGCATTTTTTGGAGAATCAATGTTTTTCAAAAAAAGCGATGCATCTAAAGTTGCACTTTCGTATCTTTGCACACATACAGAAGCATGGGGATTCTATTTTATTGACGCTCAGGTAGAAACAGAACACTTGTTAAGCTTAGGTGCAGAAAAATTAGAAAGGTCTGATTTTTTAGAACTTCTGGAAAAAGCAATAGCCTTTCCAACATGCAAAGGCAAATGGACAATAGAAAAATAAAGTTTAATAAATAAAATTTAAGAAATGAGTTTTGAAATTAGTGGAAAACTAATCGAGAAGTACGACACACAAGTTATCAGCGATCGGTTTAAGAAAAGAGAATTTGTTATCGAAAAGAAAGATAGCACACCCAATGGATTTGAATTTGTTGAAACTATTAAGTTTCAGTTAACACAAGAAAAATGCGAAGGTTTAGATCCTTTTGCTATTGGCGAAGATATTACTGTACAATTCAATATCAAAGGTAAACGTTGGGAAAAAAACGGACAAGTAAGTTATTTTAATAACCTGGATGCCTGGAAAGTAGAAAAGCAAGGAAGTGTTGTCAGTTCTGCTCCAAAAACAACTTCGGCTCCTCAAACCCCACCAGCTGAATTTGATCAAAGCGACGATTTACCTTTCTAAAAGCTATTTTCTAGAAATTTAAACTTCTCACTCTGTGTCATTGTATCTCTGTAGGCTAATGATATTCTACAGGGATGCAATGATGCAGAGAATCATAAAGCATCCATCCTTCCAATTGCACAACTTATATACGATTTAGCAGCAGTCACAAAACTGTTTTTCCCAACTTCCGGATAACCAATCTTTGCTAATCGATCTTTTATTAATTCTAGTTCAGCAACTTCTTCCAAATCAATTGTTATTTGAGAAAGAGCTAGATTAACTGTCACTTTATTTACGCTGGGGAATTTTGCAATTTCTTTCCGAATGGTATTTTCGCAACCACGGCATTTTAAGTTTTCTATTAAAAATGAGTAGGTTTTCATTTGGATAACATTTTTACAAATGTACAATGCGTAAGCATCTGAAAACAAACACATTTATGCAATTTAATTACCAAATTTTACATACGAAACTACAATTTATCCAATGAATTCCGATGCTTATCCATCTGTTTTTTGTACTCTTTTGGCGATAAACCACAGACTTGTTTAAATTGCCGACTGAGGTGTGCCGGACTGCTATAATGCATTCTAAATGCAATCTCACTAATCGAAAGTTCATCGTAAAAGATATATTCTTTGATCTTTTCCACTTTTAAATCGATAATATACTTTTCGATAGTAGCTCCTGTGGATGCACTAAATAAGCTGCTTAAATAACGATAATCTTTCCCTACAGCTTTGGAAAGATATGCAGAATAATTGATATTGATCTCTTTGTTAGAATATTGAATTAGATCGATCAAACTTGTTTTAACCTTTTCGATCATCTGTTTTCTTGTATCGTCGAGTAATTCAAAACCAAGACTTTCCAATTTAATTCTTAGTTTTTCTTTGGAAGAATCATTAATCACCGAATCCATCCAAACTTCGCCCAAACGAACATCATCAAAATTAATATTTAACTCAGTAAGGCTGGTCCGCACTGCTTGAATGCAGCGCGGACAAACCATATTTTTAATGTATATTTTATGCATTACTAAGCACCTTATTTGGTAGCTTCTAAAAGAACTTCAACGGCTTTTGCCAACTGCTGATCAATTCCTTGACTCACTTTTTCTTTTTCTTGATCTACTTTTACATCTGGTTCCAGTTGCTGACCTTCCAAATAGTTGCCGTTTAAATCCCAAACACCCATTTGAGGAATTCCAAAAACAAGACTTGGATCGATTTGGCGTTCCCACCAAACTGCTGTCATCGTTCCTGGCACCGGCATTCCAACCAATTTACCAATTTTTAAAGCTTTGTAAGCATATGGGAAAGCATGCGCATCGGAATAATTACCTTCGCTCATTAGCACAGCCGATGGACGATACCATTTTTCCATTGGTTCTGAACCCACATAATGTCCGCGAGGAGCAAAATCAACATAACGTTGTCCGCTTAATAAAGTAACCAAATCGTCATGAAGCCAGCCTCCACCATTAAATCGAGTATCTACAATGATTGCTTTTTTATCGACATTCCGTCCTAATATTTCGGAATAAGCAACACGGAAACTACCATCGTCCATTCCTCTAACATGCACATAACCAACTTGTCCGTTTGACAAACGATCTGTTTCCTCACGCATAAATTTAGTCCATCTATCGTAGAGTAAGCGCGACTTTTCGCCCAAACTAATTGGCTTCATCACAATAATATCTGATTTTTGCGTATCCGGATGGTAAATTCTTAGTTGTGTATTTTTACCAGCTTGATTATTCAACAAGCTGTAATAATTGGTAGAAGGCGTAATGTCTATTCCATTAATCTGTTCGATCACATCCCCTACAGCAATTTTGAGGTCTGATTTATCAAAAGGTCCTTTTTCAATAATCTCAGCAATTTTTAATCCTTTTCCGGCGTAGCTTAAATCGTAAAAAGCACCTAAACAAGAAGTATTATCTCCATCGGCTTGATGAGAATAACGAGCACCTGTATGTGATCCGTTTAGTTCGCCGAGCATTTCGCCTAAAAGATCTGCAAAATCATAATTATTAGTCACGCTTGGCAAAAATGCTTGATAAGCATCTTTATACAATTTCCAATCCAATCCGTTAAGATCTGGAGCATAGAATTTATCGTTCACTTGTTTCCAAGTGTGACTGAAGATGTATTCACGTTCTCCTGCTGGATTAAGCTCCATTTCAGCTTTAAATGCCACTGGTTTACGAGCAGGTTTATCTACATTTTTGATATCTAATTTGGAGATGGTTCCACCGGAAAGTAAAAACAAATTATTTCCTTCTTTATCCATAATTAAATCGCCACCTCTCCCATCAAGTTTCAATACGAGTTTGGTTTCGTTATCTTTGATCTTATGCAACCACAAATCGAATCCTTTTTCGAATCTACTAAGATAGAATAAGTTTTCACCATCTTTGGTAAGAACAGCGTCTGCTAAATCGGATGAATGAATCGTTAATCTACTTACTCGATCTTCCAAATTAGCCAAGTTCATTTCAACAACTTCTTCTTTCTTTTCTACGTCTTTTTCTTTTTTATTTTTAGAAGATTTAGTCTCTTCTGCTTTTTCTTTTGGTTCCTCTTTTTTCTTACTGTACTTAGCTTCATATTCTTCTTTACTCATGGTGAATTTTTCATAAAACTCTTGATTAAAGAACATGGCATAAGCATCCATTTTAGCTCCCCAACTACCGTGACTTCTCATTCCATTTCGATCGGAGAACCACATCATTCCATTGCCATTCATAATCCATTTTGGACTTGCATCTGCGTAACCGCTTAAAGTAAGATTGATTGGATCTTTACCACCTTTGGCATCCACAAGACCTACTTCATCCACCCATCTTTTTCCACCTAAATAACTTACAAGGAAATATTTCCCGTCAGGAGACCATTGATACCATTGATCGCCATCGGAATAAGAATAATTGTATGTTCCAGCAAGAATCATTCGTTCTTGTTTGGTGGCTAAGTTAATCACCTTTAATTCTGTACGTTCTTCTAAGAATGCAACTTCTTTTCCATCAGGAGAATAAGTTGGTTGAAATGTGTTTTTATCGTTTGCAAGAATCACTTTTTCTTTCAATACCGTTGCTGTTGAGAACTGAGTTTCCTGGTCATTTACAATACTTGTTTCATAAATACCCCAACTTCCGTTGCGTTCCGAAGAATACAAAATAGATTTACCATCAGGACTGAAACTCACATTGCGCTCTTGTGCAGGTGTATCTGTAATTCTTTTTGTAGTAGAAAATTCTACGGACGTAACAAAAACTTCGCCGCGAACAACAAAAACAACTTCTTTTCCATCGGGTGAAACTTCCATTTCAGTGGCTCCATTGCTAAATGTCTTAGGTACAAGCTGAGCAAACTCTTTGTATTTAGGAATGGTCAATTCCAATTTATTTGCTTCCGCACCTTCTTTTTTGGTATAAAGTCCGCCATCATAAATAAAAGCAAGTGTATTGTCTTTTGATGCCGATAAAAAACGTACGGGATGCGTATCGAAATTAGTCAATTGTTTTTCGGTTGCATCAGCTGATAAGCTTTTCTCATAGACATTGAAACTTCCTTTTTGCTCAGAAATGAAAAACATTTTATCATTTTTGGATGATAAAACCGGATTTCGATCTTCGCCTTTAAAACTGCTGATTTTGGTATGTGAACCAGCTGCTTTATCGTACAACCATATATCGCGAGTAACCGATGAAGTGTGGTGTTTACGCCAAGGATCCTCGTAACCTTTTACATCTTGATACAAGAACTTTGATCCATCTTTAAAAACAGTCACATATTCTGCTGGAGTAGTCAAGCATTGGATGAGTCTGCCACCTTCAACAGGAATTTTATAAAGTTCCGTCAATAATCCGTAAGGAAATTGGGCATTTTTTACATTGTCGTCCATTTGAGCCGAAAACAGAATGTACTTATCATCCGGTGAGAAAGTCCAAGGAACTTGCTTAGCTGAATGATA
>JAFGAK010000010.1 GCA_016933745.1 Bacteroidales bacterium | reverse complement strand
GGCGCCTTCGTTTTCGACAATGCGTAAATTTTTTAGCAATAAGGAAAATAAAGTACCCAATCAACCACTGAAAACAAAAAGCTTTGATCAATTGCAATTTTCTGAAACAGGGAATCAATCGATTTCTTTTGCTTGGTTCGGACATTCGTCGGTTTTGCTCCGTATAAGTGATAAAACCATTTTAATTGATCCTGTTTTTGGTGAGCGAGCTTCTTTGTTTTCGCTGATGGGACCCAAAAGATTTCCCTACACAAATGTTCACAAAGTGGAAGATTTGCCTCCAGTGGATCTTGTTTTAATCTCTCACGATCATTATGATCATTTGGAATACGAAACTATTCGAGCTTTGAAAGATCGAGTAAAACGCTTTTATGTTCCATTGGGCGTTCGTGTGCATCTGGAGCGTTGGGGAGTTAATCCTGAAAAAATTGTGGAACTGGATTGGTGGAACGAAGTGGCCTATGACGATCGTATTGGTTTCGCATTTACTCCAACACGACATTTTTCGGGTCGCGGTCTTACGAATAGAAATCAAACTTTATGGGGATCGTGGTCGATTTTGACTAACAATGGCAACGTGTTTTTTAGTGGCGATTCCGGTTATTTTGATGTATTTGAAAAAGTAGGAGAAAAATACGGACCTTTTGATTTGGCTTTTGTAGAAAACGGTCAGTACAATGTGGATTGGGCTTCGATACACATGATGCCTGAAGAATCTGCTTTAGTTGCTTCTCAGCTTAGAGCGCGTTTTGTAGTGCCCATACATTGGGGTAAATTTAGTTTGAGTATTCATTCCTGGACAGAACCAATCGAACGATTCTTGACTGCATCTAAAGAATATAACTACACGGTTTTAACTCCGGCTCCGGGAGAAATTATTTCGCTTTCTGAAGCAAAAACAGAAGCATGGTGGAAAGATTAATCGTTTTTTCGAAATATTTTACTACTCGTAAAATACAAGAAAAACCCTGTTGCAATTGTAATTAATCCTAAAACGGAAAAAAGTCGGAGTAACCAATTATTGAGGTTGTCGCGACTAGCATAATCCATCGTATGCATCATCCATAAGAAATCAAAAATTCGCCAATTTTTTGTACGAAATTTAACCACTTCGCCTGTTATGGCATCAATATAAATCATCAGCTTTGGTTTGCCCTCAATTTCAATGGCATAGGCAGGTATTTTTCCGCTTCGGTATTCGTGGTGTTTGGATAGGTTATTTTGCTCAATTCGTTGAATAGTAAGAATTTTGGCCTTCTCTTTCAAACTGTTTTGGGCAATTGCAATTGCTGTTTCTTGGCTTATTTCTTCCCGTATTTGCTGCGTATTTAATTCAAAAAGCTCTTGCTTTTCAACAATTTTTCCATCAGTATCTGTAAGTTGATAAGAAAAAGAAATCGCATCACCTTGGGGTAATTGAACCAGCTTAAATTGCTTGAATCCACTAAAATTTGAATCGGACTGAAGGGTTTGGGCAACAATGTTAAAAGCGCTCAAATCGAGTGACTTATACACCGGAGCGCTTAAGTTTCTTAGATGGTCGCCATGAATCTTATCGATATTCGACCAGCTAAAATACAAACCACCCAAGGTCCAAAATATGAATTGAATCCCAATGATGATTCCAAAATAGCGATGTGTTTTTCGTGAGAGACGTTTAAAATTCATCTTTTTTTTGTAAAATTAAGCTATTCGAAAGACATAAAAAAGCCCGATTTCTCGGGCTGTAAAATCAACGTTTTGCGATTTCTAGTTTCTGTGTAATTTGTTTGTCTTTTTGTTTGAAGCGAATTAAATAAAGTCCATTTGGAAGATTTGATAAATCGAGTTCTAGAAGGTTTGAATGTTGAATCTCTTTGGAAAACATCAATTTTCCGACATAATTATACACTTCTATGCTAAAGTCATCGCTGAGCGAAGAGTTCCTCTCAATTTGAATAAGGCCATTGGAAGGGTTTGGGAAAAGGTTAAATTCAAATGTTTTTTCGAGTTCCGAAGTGCCAAGACTTATCGAAGCTTGTAGTCGGACTTCCTGTAAGCTTGGAGTTTCGCTTGGATCTGCTGTCCACAACACTGCCTGATATCTAAGCTCTGTATCAGTGGACTGAATTTGCGCATTGTTTGGAGTGTAAATAAATTCTCGATTGACACCCCATTCCTCCGTATTATCTCTTCCCATTACGTACATCTTGACGCCCGTATTGCTAGGTTCTGTTTTGTCAGAGGATAAAAATCCCCAATCACCAGTAGTAGCTGTGATGGTGGATGAGTTTAAGTAGCTCACGTAAAGTTCATAGAAAGTATTGCCACTTTTGTACAATTTTGAATTATTCGTTCCGCCGTAAACATGTTCGACTCCACCGTAATACAATTCATCATTTAACGATAATAGCCCAACTGGAAAAGCTTCGTTTTCCAAAGTATAGATTTGTGTTGAACTTGTGCCGTCATATGCATAAACAGCACCTGGAGGAGTTGCTTTATGTGCAGAAAAATAGAGTTTGTTATCATGAACGGTCATATATCGAACGCCATGACCGGAATAAATAGTTGTCCAGCTAGTTCCATCGTATTCTACAATTTTTCCCGTATTGTGAGAGGTTGTGATACCACAAGCATAGAGTTTGCCATTAAAAATCTGTAAATCATATACAGTCATTAATCCCATGCCATAAACATAGGCCCAAGTGCTTCCATTCCATGCATAAATTCCTCCAGACCAATGTGTACCAACAAAGAGTGTTCCGTTGTATTCTTCAAAACAATAGACTCCTTGTGTGAAATTACTCCCCATCTTTTCCCAAACTTCGGATGTTGGATTGTATCTATACGCGGAGCCACTAGATCCTAATCGACCTCCAAAATATAAATAATCACCAACGGCATCGATGCAAAATATATACGACTCCGGCGTATTGGAATGAAACCAAAATCCGTTTGGGCCTAAACCGTAATCGTTGGTGCTTCCATCGTAAGCATATATTTTTCGAATTCCCATCACGTATAACGTGTCTCGTAAAATTGCATGATCGAGGTAATAAATATTGGGAGTCAAAAAATCCCAGGTTTTGGCAAGTGTATCAAAGGCCATTAAACCATTGACCGTTGATGTAAAGATTCTTCCTTTAAATTCAAAAGGTACACCCATACTATTTTTCGTGGTGTTGTTCATAGTAATTTCTCCGGGGCTTGAGGAAAAGTCGATACCATAATGAACGAAAAAACCAGTAGAATTCGTTAAGTATTCCTGGCCCCAACCTCTAGACCAATCGGTTTGAACCACTGTGTGTGTATTTTGACTATACACCAATACGGAATAAAGAAGCAATGAAAAAAGGGATAATTGTTTCATGGTATTTGTTTTAAATGGTTTATTTATAGCTGATTGTTTTCTCAAAGTTAACTAGAAATGCTCTAATAAATCAAGCATTCTGAATAAATTGTTTATTGAATAACAATACTTTTCGTCATAAATAAAATCTAGTTTCTTGGTTTTCTTCTTTAAATTCTATTAAATGTTTTAGAGAAATTAGATGTATTTGATTTAATTTCTAAGAAATACATTCCGTTGGCAAGGTTTTCCAAATCAATTTGTTGATTCGGATTTAAGTTGGGTATTTCTCGAGCGTAAACAAGTTTTCCCATGAAATCGTAGATTTTTAGCTGTAAATTTCCTTTTTCATGTTCCGGTATCTGAATATTTAATAAACCTGTGCACGGAGTGGGGTAGATTTTAAAATTAGAATCATTGTTTAAATCGCTGCTTCCCAAAAAACCTGTTGCTTGAATTCTTACCTCCTTTAAACTTGCAGAAACATTTTCTTCTGTTGACCACATCACTGCGCGATAGCGTAATTCATCGTCGGAGCATTGTATAATAGAATTTGATTTGATTTCTCTTGGAAATCGATTTACATACCAGTTCTCGCCACTTTCTCTTCCAATAGTGAATAGTTTTATCCCAGTGTTTTCTGGTGTAATGGCATCGTAACTAAGAGTTCCCCATTCTCCGTTTGTAGTAGTAAAAGTGGACGAATTTAAATAGCGCACATAGAGTTTGTAAAAGATTTCTCCATCTCTATAAAGTGTATTGTAGGAGGCAAATTTGTCTGAACCAACACCTCCGTAGTATAGTTTCTCATCAATGACGGTCATATTATCCACATAGGATTCTCCTTGAAGGGTATAAATTTCTTCTGAAGTTTCATCGTTGTAACGATAGATGCTTGTTGTTGGGCCATCGTTTCTAACAGAAAAGTATAAATAACCTTTCAGCGATGCCATGTTATTAACTCCATAACCATGGTAGATTTCTTTCCAACTTGATCCATCGAATTCAAAGATAGCTCCCTCTGTTACCGTGTTGTAATATCCACTGGCGTAAAGCCTTCCATTGTGAATTTGAAAATCAGTAATGGTCATCAATTGTGTGCCAAATCGATCGGCCCAAAGAAGTCCGGTCCAATAGCTAATAACGCCATACCAATGTGTTCCAGCCCAAAGTCGGTCATCGTACTCCTCTAAACACATGATTCCATTCGAAAAGGAGTCTCCCATCAATTCCCAAATTCTAGAAAGTTTATTAAACTTAAGAACTTTCCCACTGTAATTGGTTCGCCCTCCTATATATAAATCATCGCCGACTGCAGAAAGTGAGTAGAAACTGGTTAAACCTGCCAAAACGTAGGAGGAATGAAGCATGCAGCCATTTTTACCCATCCCGTAATCATTGCTTGTACCGTCGTAAGCATACACATTAGCTCCATCCATCGTATATAATGTATCACGTAAAATAGCATGGTATCCGAGCGTCAAAGTAGGCGAGAGGAAATCCCATTTTTTAGTAAGAGTATCAAATGCCATAATCCCGGTAACTGTAGAAGTGAGAATTTTACCTTTGAATCCAACCACTTGATAAACATTGCTTTTTTCTGTGTAGAGCGCATTAAGTTCCCCCGGGTTGGATGTAAAATCCAGTTGAAACGCGTTGGAAAACTTTGTTGGGTTATCGCTAAAATATTCTTGATCAGGTCCGCCCGACCAATCGGTTTGAACTAAAGTTACAGTATTTTGAGCGTAAAGAAAACTTCCCCAAAATCCGCTAAATAAAAGGAAAATTATTTTCATAATTATTTGAATTAAAATGTGACATTAAATAGGTTAGCTAAAGATAAACATGATTTTAAAAAGATTCAAATAATTTATAAAAGAGTTCGCTTTTGATCCAAAAGAGTCCAGTTGTAGCCATTATTTGAATTTCTAATGAATAAAAAAAGCCTCGATTCTAGAGAAGCGAGGCTTTAAAAAGGACGTAGATTTATTTAATTTGTTACAATCATTTTATGCACAATTTGAGTCTTATCGCACAATAAAGAAACCTATATAGAATTTCGTGATGGATGTTTGAAAAAAGACAAATTTAATATTCTTCAGATTATAAAAAGTATCTTATAAATGATTAGTCGTTAAGAGTTATTTATGGATATTTTATAATATGTTTAGAAGAGTAATTAATTGATTAACCTCAAAACTAGGTTGTTCTGAATGTGTTTTCTTTTCAAAATTGACATAAACCTGATCCATTCCGATATTTTTTGCACCTAAGATATCGGCTTCCAGATCGTCACCAATCATGATTGTTTCTGCAATTTTCGCTCCTGTTTTTTCCAAGGTATAATGAAATATTTCGGGATTGGGTTTTTGAAAGCCGGCCATTTCGGAAGTGATAATGGTTTTGAAAAAAGGAGCTAAGCCTGAGTTTTCAACTTTAATAAATTGAACTTCTGAAAATCCGTTGGTGATGATATGCATTTGATATCTGGAACTTAACTCTTCTACAACTTTCAATGCATCAGGATAAAGCTGTGTTTTGGTGGGACTAATTCGGATATAATCCGAAGCTATTTTTTTTGCCAACTCGTGATCCATGATATTGAAATTACGTAAAGTTCCGGCAAATCGCTCAACACTTAGAAAATCTTTATCGATCTCTCCAACCCGATATTGCATCCATAAACTGTGGTTGTATGCCAGATAATAGGTATGAAAGCAATCGAATTTTTCAATTCCATTCCCTGCTAAATACGTGTCGAATAGTTCTTTTAGTGTTATCAAGGAATTGGATTCAAAATCCCATAAGGTTCGATCTAAATCGAAGAAAATGTGTTTGTATTTAGTCATTCGAAGTTGGAAGTGAATTAGCTATTTACGTTTCTGATTTGAGTAATTGCATCTTTTGGATTTTCCGCTGAGAAAACAGCGTTTCCGGCTACCAAAATATCGGCACCAGCCTCAAATAAATTTTTGGCATTTGAAGTATTTACACCGCCATCTACTTGAATCAAAGCTCTTGAATTTGTTTCTATAATAAGCTTTTTAAGCTGCATTATCTTTTTATACGTATTCTCGATGAATTTTTGTCCTCCAAAACCTGGATTGACTGACATAAGCAAAACAAAATCTAGTTCGTGAATCACTTCCTCTAAAACAGAAACAGGAGTATGGGGATTTAAAACCAATCCGGCTTTAACTCCTAACGATTTTAGGAGTTGAATGCTTCGATGTACATGATTTGATGCTTCTACATGAAAACTAATATAATTAGCCCCGGCTTTTGCAAATGCTTCGAAATATTTTTCCGGTTGTACAATCATTAGATGCACATCCAACAGTTTTAGGGTAAGTTTTTTTACAGCCGAAACAACCGGCAAACCAAAAGAAATATTTGGCACAAATACGCCATCCATAATATCCAAGTGAATCCAATCGGCTTCACTCGCATTTAGCATTTCAAAATCTTTTTCAAGATTAGCAAAGTTGGCTGAAAGTAGGGAAGGAGCAATCATCTTTATTTTTTTTGTAAAGGTATTGATTTACTTTAAATAAAAAAGGGCAGCTATAAAGCCACCCTTTGTATCTATCCTAAATAGGTTTTCAAAATTTTGCTTCGCGATGTATGCTTTAATCGACGAATGGCTTTTTCTTTGATTTGTCGAACACGCTCACGTGTGAGGTCGAATTTTTCTCCTATTTCTTCCAAAGTCATTGGGTGACTATCGCCTAAACCAAAATAAAAACGAACTACATCAGCTTCGCGAGGTGTTAGTGTTGAAACAGCTCGATCGATTTCTTTGCGCAAAGAATCATAAAGTAATTCTGTTTCAGGAGTAATATTCTCGTCGTTACGTAAAACGTCGTACAAGTTATTATCTTCGTCCTGAATCAAAGGCGCATCCATGGAAACATGGCGACCTGTGTTCTTTTGTGATTCTTTTACTTCTTCGAGCGAAATTTCCAAATATTTGGCTATTTCTTCTGGTTTTGGTTCGCGTTCAAGATCTTGTTCCAATGCAGCGTAAGCTTTATTGATTTTATTGATCGATCCAATTTTATTCAATGGCAAGCGTACAATACGAGATTGTTCTGCCAAAGCTTGAAGAATGGATTGGCGAATCCACCAAACGGCGTATGAAATGAATTTGAAACCTCTAGTTTCGTCAAAACGCTGGGCTGCTTTTATCAATCCCATATTTCCTTCGTTGATTAAATCAGGAAGGCTAAGTCCTTGGTTTTGATATTGTTTAGATACAGACACTACGAAACGCAAATTGGCTTTGGTTAGTTTTTCTAAAGCAATTTTATCGCCTTGCTTTATTCGCTTTGCTAACTCGACTTCTTCGTCGGCAGTAATTAGTTCAACCTTTCCAATTTCTTGAAGATATTTGTCTAAAGATGCTGTTTCGCGATTTGTAACCTGTTTCGTTATTTTCAGTTGCCTCATATTCTTTATTTTCCTCCCAATATGGCTGGTTATACGATATATAATTTTAGTTGTTACAACAACTTTTATCTGCTTTGTGGTCTTCTGCGGTCGTCGCTGCGGTTATCGCGTCCACGATTGTTGTTGTTTCTGTCTCTGTCGCCACGCGGCTTGTCAGTACGTGGTGGACGTTCTACATAACCTTCTGGTTTAGGCAATAATGCTTTTCTAGAAAGTTTTAGTTTACCTGTTGTAGAATCAATTTCGAGTAACTTAACTTCGATTTCTTCGCCAACTTTCAATACATCTTCCACATTTTGAACGCGTTCCCAAGCAATTTCAGAAACATGCAATAAACCTTCTTTACCTGGCATAATTTCTACAAATGCTCCAAAAGTAGTAATTGATTTGATCAATCCTTTGTAAGTTGCACCTGCATCAGGAACGGCTGTAATGTTTTTAATTCTTTGAACAGCAGCGTCAAGAGAATCTTTATTAACTGCCATAATATCAACAACTCCTGTTTCTCCAACTTCTTCGATAACAATCGTAGAAGTTGTCGTTTTTTGAATTTCTTGAATAATTTTACCACCTGGTCCAATAACTGCGCCAATAAATTCTTTTGGAATTACCAATTGAACAATACGTGGAACATGAGGTTTGTAATCTTCGCGTGGCTCTGTAATGGTTTTCATCATTTCGCCAAGAATGTGCAAACGACCTTCTCTTGCTTGCGCCAAAGCTTCTTCAAGAATTTTATAAGATAAACCATCTACTTTGATATCCATTTGGCATGCTGTAATACCATCGGCTGTTCCGGTAACTTTAAAGTCCATATCACCTAGGTGATCTTCATCCCCTAAGATATCAGAAAGAACGGCATATTTTCCGGTGCTTGTGTCAGCAATTAAACCCATTGCAATTCCTGAAACAGGTTTTTTAATTTTGACCCCGGCATCCATCAATGCTAAAGTTCCACCACAAACCGAAGCCATGGATGAAGAACCATTTGATTCTAAAATATCAGAAACAATACGAACAGTATATGGAAGTACATCTTTGCCTGGTAACATGTTTTTTAATGCGCGCATAGCTAAGTTTCCATGACCAATTTCTCTTCGGCTGGTTCCTCTTAAAAAGCGTGCTTCTCCAACTGAGAAAGGAGGGAAGTTATAATGTAGAAGGAAATCGTTATTGGCATCGTAAACAGCGCCATCGATTTTTTGCTCATCCAATTTGGATCCAAGTGTAACGCTCACTAAAGATTGCGTTTCACCTCTTGTAAATATGGCAGAACCATGCGACATTGGTAGGTAATCTACTTCTGTCCAGATAGGACGAATTTCGTTGAGCTTTCTTCCATCTAGTCGTCTGCGTTCGTCTAATACATAGTTACGAACTGCTTTTTTCTCTACATCGTGGAAATAACGTTTGAACATTCCACCTTTTGCAGCTTGATCTTCTTCTGAAAGTGTTGCGAAAAACGCTTCTTTGATTTCAGCAAATTTTGCTCCACGTTCATGCTTTGCAGAAGCTGCAGATGCAACTTCATAAATTTTATCGTAGGTTGCAGCGAAAACTTCTTTTTTGAATTCTTCGTCGTTGTTTTCGTGGCAATATTCTCTTTTAGGATTTGCTTTTTCTACCAAATCAGCTAATTCCAATTGTGCTTGACATTGAATTTTGATTGCATCGTGAGCAACTTTCATTGCTTCGAGCATATCCGCTTCAGAAATTTCTTTCATTTCGCCTTCAACCATCATGATATTATCCATGGTTGCAGCAACCATCAAATCGATATCCGATTCTTCGAGTTGCTCAGAAGTAGGATTGATGATGAAATCTCCATTGATACGACCAATTTTCACTTCTGAAATTGGACCTCCAAAAGGAATATCAGAAACAATTAATGCAGCAGAAGCAGCCAAAGCGGCAAGCGTATCTGGCATAACCGTTTTGTCAGAAGAGATTAGATTGATAATCACTTGAGTTTCGGCATGGAAATCATCTGGGAATAAGGGGCGTAAAGCGCGATCAACCAAACGAGCGATTAAGATTTCGTATTCTGATGGGCGAGCTTCGCGTTTGAAAAATCCACCAGGAAATTTTCCTGTTGCAGCATAT
>JAFGAK010000009.1 GCA_016933745.1 Bacteroidales bacterium | reverse complement strand
TTACAACCAACAACAAACGATACTCTTACCTTATTCGTTTGATGACCTGATCCCAGAAAAACATCCGGTGCGGGTAGTTGACCAAATTGTCGAGACGATCAATATCCAACCGCTTTTAAGAGCTTACAGCAAAGAAGGCAATCCGGGGTATCACCCAAAGATGTTGCTGAAAATAATGCTGTATGCTTATATGACCAATGTGTATTCTTCCCGTAAAATAGAACTTGCACTTCGTGAGAACATCAACTTTATGTGGTTGGCTTCTATGGCCATTGTCGACCACAATACCATCAACCGGTTTAGGGGCAACAAACTTAAAGACAGTTTTAAAGAAATCTTCAAACAAGTGGTGTTGATGTTGGCCTGTGAAGGATTGATTACCCTAAAGCAAATTTATACCGATGGCACCAAAATAGAAGCACAAGCGGGCCGCTACACTTTTATTTGGGGCAACAGCATCAAAACCAACAAAGCCAAAATGCTAACACAATTAGAAGATTTATGGAACTATGCACAAAGTATTGATAATGATGACGGTCCTAATCCAGGGCCAAGCGGGTTTAAGGAAATCAGTAAAGAAGCGATCGAGAAAACGGTAGCTAAAATAGATGCAAAACTCTCCGGTAACAAAAAAGCAAGTTCCAAAGCAAAAGCCAAACTGCGCTATATCAAGAACAATTTTGTTAAGAATTTGGAAAAATACCTGGGGCAAGAAGCTATTTTAGGGGAGAGGAACAGTTATAGCAAAACCGATACGGGAGCCACCTTTATGCGCATGAAGGAAGACCATATGAAGAACGGGCAGCTCAAACCGGCTTACAACGCCCAAATATCGACAGAGAACCAGATCATAGTCCATTATAGCATCCACCAAAACCCGACAGACACCAAAACTTTAAAACCGCATTTAGAAGACTTCGAACAAACTTTTGGGGAAGAAGTACTTGGGAAATTAGAAGAAATAACGGCCGATGCCGGTTATGGCAGTGAAGAAAACTATGATTACCTGGAACAGAAAGAGCTGACAGCTTACGTTAAGTACAATACTTTTGATAAAGAGCAAGACAAAAATTACCAAAAAAAGCACAAGCCATTTAGCAAAGAAAACCTTTATTACAATCAGGAAGAAGATTTTTATGTATGCCCCATGGGACAAAGAATGCACAAAACACATCAAAGCCAAAAAACCACAGGAGCAGGCCATGTCCAGACATTATCGCACTACCAAGCCAAAAACTGCGAGGGTTGCCCGCTTCGGGGACAATGTTTTAAAGCCAAAGGGAACAGGAGCATAGAACGCAACCACAACCTTGAAAGGCACAAGCAAAGAACAAGGGAACTACTATTAAGCGAAAAAGGGATCCAAAAAAGGAAACAACGCTCTGCCGATGTAGAACCTGTATTTGCCCAACTCAAACACAATAACAATTTTAGACGCTTTTCTTTAAAAGGATTAGAAAAAGTAGGATTAGAGTTTGGTTTAATGGCTTTAGGACACAATTTGAGAAAGAAAATTGCTGCTTAAGGGCAATTTTTAACCCTTTTTTTAAAAAATAAAAAAATACCCCAAATAGAATGGGAATAAAAAAACCGCCTCAAAATTTAATATTGAGACGGCTTCTTTTCTTTTGTTCTTTAATTAATATGCAGCAGTTTATCGGTGATACTGTTTCTGCTTTTTTCGATGATATAAAGATTAGCACGTTGTCATCCTCAATCTGGCTGTATTTTTCCCGCTCGATTAAACTATTAGCAAAACCCGGAATGGTGTTGCTGTGCCCTACAATCAAAACCGTTTTGCCCTGGATTTCTTTTAAAAATTTCTTGAAATCAATTTTCGTTGGATGATATAAGAATACTTTTAGCTTCTGGCTTTTGGCCGTTGGTTCAGCTGTTGATACAGTTCGGATATAATTTGTTGAATAAATGGCATCAAAATGAACATCCTTAAAAACTGCAGCCCAGTTTTCGGCCCGTTCCCTACCCTCTT
>JAFGAK010000167.1 GCA_016933745.1 Bacteroidales bacterium | reverse complement strand
TATTGTTCAATCGCTTTGCGCAATTTTGGTTGATCTTTACGTGCTGCCCAATTGACTTTCAGCGATCCCAACGAAATTTTTGATTTCAAATCAGGATACATAAAAGCATTGAAAATGACCGTATAATCTGCATGTCCTTTTCGAACTTCACTAACCATATCATTGGAACTGGAATAAATCAGATTAGTAACTTTTTTTTCACGAAGCAGATCTTCATACATGGTATTGTGCGAAGTTACGCCGGTAAAGTAATTCAAATCTTTGATCGATTTGATTTCTTTTTCCGGTTTGGCGATTACCGCATAATCCGATTCGTAAATTGGAATTAAATCCACTTTATTTTCTCTCCAATCGAGCGAAGCAAAAATATCACTGGCAATATCAAAATAGTTAAATATTTCTGGTGTATATAAAGAATCTTTGGTGATAATTCCGTTTTTATCTTGCCAATAAGCATTGAAATCGCTGATTAAAACATATTCCATTTTAACGCCCAAATACTCGGCAAATTCTTCTGCCAAAATATGCATAAATTGTTTTGCGCCATTTTTATGAAACACAAAATCTCTTTCTCTGAGAGCAACCACCAACTTTTTCGAATCCAAAATTTCATCTAAATCGCGGTGATAATATTGAATTGGTGTATGCGGAGTTAAGTTTTCTGAAAAACCGGAATAGCTCTCCGAATAATTCAATTCGTATAGATTATCTAAAAAGTCATTATTTTCAATTGCCCTGAAAAAATTGGCCACTTGCTGTCGAAGTTCATTGCCTTTTTCAACAGCCCAGACGGTTTTCTCTACTTTATTAATTGGAAAAACCAGCACAAAGTTTTTATCGTTTTGTTTGTTAAAACGAAGCGCTTCTTCTGCATCCAAAATAATTCCATCCACTTTATCGTCAATTAATAACTGTTTGGATGCCACCGCATCTACGGTTTTGATCATTTCAATTCCACCTTCAATTTTCGCATTGATCACATCCAAGTGAGTTATGTAACTTGTACCATCCATTAATGCAATTCGCATTCCTTTCATTTGATAGATATCAGAAGGGATTTTCTTTGAATCTTTACGAACAACCAACATTTCTGCTGATAGAAGTGTTTCAGCAAAATCGAATAGTTTTTTGCGCCATAACAAAGGAGAAATCGTACTGCAATAAATATCAACCTCTTGAAAAGCATCAGGAGTATAGCTTATTTCGGGATTGGTTTCTAAATCTTTTGGTCGATTGCCATTTTGCTGAAAGAGTTTATCCCATTCCACTACAACTTCAACTAGTTCCAAATTCATAAAACTGGCAAATTCGTATGCTAACGTGTAGTTTACGGTTCCTATATCGGTTTCGTCGAAACCCACATACAATTTACCGCTTTGCAAAATTTCTTCAAGATCGCGTGCTTGGATTTGTGCTGTTGATGCTACAATAAACAGGAATAACAAAAGGAGTTTGATATACTTCATATTGAAATTTTAAGAGGCAATTATTAGAATTTTGTAGATCTAAAATTACAATTTTTATTGCAAGCAGAAAAACAAAGCAGAAAATAATACAAAAGGAATGAAATACTTTTAAGACCCTAGATTTTCGAGTTTTTCTGAAATCCGTTTTCGCTCATAGGTATTTGGAATATTCAATTGGAGTGCTTTTTGATAATGGAGCTTGGCCTCGTCTTTTTTAGATCTGGTAATTAAATAATCGCCCACAATTTCCCAAGTATTAAAAAAATTGGGATTTGATTCAATAAATTGTTCTAATAATTGATTATCAACAGATTCATTAAAGCTTATAGCTTGTTCTATGTTGAATTTTGCAGCTTTAAAAACTTCAAAATTACTAAACATGGT
Source organism: Bacteroidales bacterium (assembly GCA_016933745.1). Classification (GTDB taxonomy): domain Bacteria; phylum Bacteroidota; class Bacteroidia; order Bacteroidales; family UBA12170; genus UBA12170. The sequence continues at coordinate 5,195 of JAFGAK010000167.1, read as the reverse complement.
TTCTATTTGAATACTATCTTGCACAATTGATTGTTGCTGAAAACCCAACTCATCAAATAGCGAACGCGGATTAGAAAAAACTTGGCCGAGATGGTAAGGAACGTATCGTCCTAATTGAAAAGGCGCTGTAGCAATCCATAACGTTTTTTGTTCCGGCTTGATAATGATCGAATGATGCGCCACATATTGATTGATGGCGAGCTCATTCCCTATTCCAATATTTTCATTTCCAGTTCCAAATGGATTTCTTAAAATCTTTGCAAAATCGGTTTGGTCAGAAATTCGATTTTCATTTATAAGCTCTTGAACTCGGTAAAATCGTTGTGTGGTTGCATTGTTAACTCTATTCTCATTATTTAGAGTTTCATTCCATAAGGCCTCACTTTGAAAATGATTCGTCAAAATCTGACTTGCAGCTTTTGAATTCCGAACTAAAATAGTTGTGTCCGGTGTTTTTTCGATAATGGCAGATTGACGATCTGCTGCTGAACCAATAAAAAATGTTTCTGCAACAAAACTTCTGCGCGATTTGGCAATGGAATAAGCTTCATCAATGTTAGAAGCATATTGAATGATTTCTCTTGCAATAATCGAAACAGGCGTTTTTGCAGTAAAAGGAATACTCGATTTAGCTGCATTTAAAGTAATGCTTAATCCTTTTTCGTTCATTCCGGAAACAACACCAATCATTCCTGCCCAAGCTACCGATACATATGAAAATCCTGAATTTGGCTGAACGAAAAGCAGCACTTTATTTTTCGCAAAATCGTCGCCAACGTAAAAATCAAAATTCCTGCCGAGCAGCAAACTAGAGTCTGCAGATAAACTATCCCAAACCGAAAACGCCGTGCAGGCAACTAAATTGAGGTTTTGCATGGCATGTCCAATATCATGAGCCGCGTGGTAATTTAATTGTCGATCGTAATTACTCCCAATGAAATTAAATTTTTCATCTGCGAATAGCGAAACGGCTTTTATTTCCTTTTGATACTGCATAGGAATATATTCCGGTAATTTTCTATTCATATAATTACTCACGTATTTTAGGAATTTTAAATACGATTCATCAGGAATCATATGCTTAATTTGAGTCACAAAAGCTTCTTCCTGAAAAGCCATCAATTCTTGCGCCAGCATACCATGCGCATAACCAATTTCCTCAGGACTACCTTTTAAATACATTTCCCAAATACCAACCTCATTTTTTCGCAAGAAATTTTCTCCAAAAAAATAGGTTGAATCGTTTAAAACCATTCTTTCCTTTCCAATCCATGTAGAAGTATCAATTTCTGGTTCAGCAATTTGGATTGCAAAATAGAAATACACAAGGAAACCCATAAGGAGTGTCAGTAATCCGAGAAAAAATCTGAATGCGTATCGGCCTATTTTAATAATGATTCTTTTCATTGCAAATACAAACTTATCATTTTATCTAATCGAGCTGTATATTTTATTTGTCAGATAATCCAAACCTAAGATTTCTCCGGCTGCCAAAACGCCACTTGCTGTAACACCTAATGCACCATGCATATTTGTATTTTGTCCGGTGAAAAATAAATTTGGAATAGAGGTTTGCGGCATAATGACACTTTGATAAGGAGATTGATGATCTTTCTGAATTCCATAAGCAGCTCCATTTCTAGTAGATGTATAATCTCTGTAGGTTAAAGGAGTTGAAGTATAATAAGTTTGAATGTGACTTCTAAAATTGGGAATTCGTTGTTCTAATAAATCGATTAATTTTTCAGCCTTTTCCGTTTTGAAATCCAAATAATCTTGTCCCCGATCTTCAACAAAGCTTTGCTCCCATTTTTTTACTTCGGAATAACTCATCAGCGAAAGCACACTTGCTGTATTTGCCCATTCGGGATTTTGGGAATTGGCCGCTGTATAAAACATCAACTGCTGGGGCCACGCTGTTTTTTCGTCGAACCAAACCTGCTGATTCTTAAAATGATAAATATTACGAGGCAGATATTTAAAGCTATTCTTTTTTAATACAAAATAAACCGTAAACATTCCGGCAGTATCCGGCAATGATTTGATCCTTTGTCGATAAATCTTTTTCAGGCGACTATCCTCAATTAAATCAAGCGTTTTTGCAGGATGGATATTCGAAATTATTTTTTTAGCTGAATATTGTTCACCTAAATGCGATTCGACAATGACGCTTTGATCATCTTCAAATCGAATTTTCCGAATTTCTGTTTTATTCATCAACTCACCGCCATTTGCTCGAATCTGTTTTAAAAAGGCATCCACTAATTGCTGACTGCCATCCACAAAACGCCAAGCACTGTGAATAAATTGACGATTAACCAAAGCATGCACATACAAAGGCGTATTTGCTTTATTTCCTCCATAAAGCGAATTGGTTGCACTTAGAACATTTTTTAAGACTAAATTTTCTGAAATGGATTCGATAAAATCAGAAACACCACCATTCATATATGCTTCACCTTTTACAATGGATTTATATCGATCTAAATGCAAAAGCGGAAATCGATCGGTGATGTCCCAAATTTTTTCCAAATAGTTTTGGATGCTTTTTCTCTCTTTGGGAAAATAACTTGAAAGTGTTTCCTTAAAATTATCGTATCCTTGTGCATATCGATATCTTTTATCGTTATCTCCAAAGCTTACTTCTTCAAACCCATTAAGATCTAATCTACTTAATTCCAATTCATTAAATACATTAAAGTATCGAAAATAAGTATTTAAAAACTCACCATCGCCCAAAGCTCCAATGTAATTCATTCCAGTACTAAAAATAGAAGTACCTCTCTGAAACGTTTGTAAATTTCCGCCAAACTGATTGTTCTGCTCAATAACAAGTACGCGAAGACCTTCTTTACTTAAGATGGTTGCCGTAACTAATCCGCCTAATCCGCTTCCTACAACAATTATATCGTATTTCTTTTCCAAAAAAATCAATTTGTTGCGAAACTAAGGATAATCTGAAAAGAATAAAAAGAGTTCACAATTTTATCTGTTTTTTTACAATTTTTTGAATTTTCACGGGACATTTTCCAAAAATAATGATTTTTCTCATTTTTAGAATATGTAAAATCACCAAAGCCATACTGCATATTTACTAACTACTATATATCAACCATTTAAAAAGTGATTAAACGCTTTGGCACATTTTTTGACACAGGGCAAGCGGTCACAAAAAAATTAAGGGTTTTTGAAAAGATTTTACTATATATTACTCATTCTTGGGCTTAGTGTTTTAAGCTGCCACAAACCAACTGATACTCCTGTTGAGCAAGAAGTTGTGTTTACCGCTACAACAAACACTACTGGTTTGAAGTCTTCTACATGTGACAACCCACGTGCAAATTTTGCTTTGATCGAAATTGATGGCGTAACCAGACAAATTGATGTTTTCTACTTAAACGATAAAATTTATACCAACTCCTTCAAATTAACTCCCGGCAATCATACCGTTGATATGTTTGTATTGGTTAATGATGGTGGAAGTCCTGATAACCCAGATGGTGATCAAATTGTACAAGCGGCTCCACTTTCTGGAAATACATACGCAAATTTTGTTAGTCACCCACTCTCTTATAATTTTGAAGTGGATGCTTTTGTGAAAGCAGAAATATCCATTGAAGTTTTATGCTATGAGCCAGCTGATTATGAAAATTTTGGTTTTGCGTGGTTCAGTGTCGATCAAATAATTGTGCGCGAATTTTGCTTCTTTGGCGACTTCTGTGTAGATGACTACTCAAATTACGAAGGTTCTTTATACGAATACCAGCGTAATGGTTTGCAACACGATATGCCTGCCATATTTAAAATTGATGTTATCCGAAATGGGGACACCTTAATTAGCTACGACAATGCGGATTGGTATGGCGAAGGAAGACCTTTGTGCGTAAAATATCCTGATTATTCTAGTTATACAGATGAATTCCAATTTGTATTGTCAGTGCTCGTTAAAGAAGGCGATTCATTTGTTTATACGCATGTATATACTTTTACAACTACTGATGATGAAAATCTTCCAAATATTGGTGACGATGGAATTTTAGATTTTGTATTGGGTGAATGTATGCCTGATGCGGATTTAGTATTGCCTCCTTATGAAGATCCAACTCCTCCTAGTGAATCTACCTGTGAAACAGCATTTGCATATGGAGGTACAGAATCTGCTATTTGTTTCCTCGAGGAGGGTTTTGGAAACTGGGGTTGGACCAACGGGCGATATAACTTTGGAGAATTTAATTTAGACTTAATTGCTGCTGCAGGAGGTTGCGATCAATCTAAAGGAACTAATGTTGGTCAAGTAACTTTAAAATATTCATACAATACTGTTCAAGTCACTTACAATGTAACAGAAGGTTTTGAATTATCAGCTGTTCAATTATACATTGGCTATGATAAATTTCCTGAAAAAGGTGATGACCCTACTGTAGCTCCCGGGCAGTATACCGTAATCGATGACACCTTAGAAGCAGGAACCAGTTCTTACACATTTAATTTATCCGGTTATACCAACAAAATATACATAATTGCCCATGCAGATGTGTGTGGAAATTATCCCAATCTCTAAATAAAAATTAAAATTATAAACTGCTTTAAGCACTTAAAAACAAATGTATTATGAAAAAGTTATTCTATTTATTCTTGATGGTGGGTCTAGTCATCGTTAGCTGTAATAAGCAAGCTGTTACACCTACTGAATTTGAAATTTCATTCTCAGCTGACATTGCTCAAACTGGTTTCAAAGCCAGTGTTTGTGATAATGCTGTAGCAGATTATGCCGTAATTAAAATTACTGGCCTAGATGATCAAACAATTGATGTATTTTATTTAGATGGAAAAATCTATACAAATACAATCAAAATCTCTCTTCCTGCAGGAACAACTACTTTTACAGTAACTGATTTTGCTATTTTTGATGAAAACGATGTGCAATTGTATGCTACTCCTTATGTAACTGCTGACTATGCACAATTTGTTACCCATGGATTACCTGCTACATTTACAGTTGCTCCTTTTACCAAAACAGAAGTTAACTTAGATGTTTTATGTTTTGAAGGTGCTACCATTACAAACTTTGGATTTGCTTGGTTTACTTTTAACACAGTTACTGTTCGCGAGCTTTGTTTCTTTGGTGACTTCTGTACTGATGATTACCTAGATTATGAAGGAACATTGTATGCGACTCAATCCGGCGGACTTCG